>CAMDVZ010000060.1 GCA_945878895.1 Caenispirillum bisanense
TGATTCCCGCAGGCTTGGGCATCATCTGCGTTCTCCCACAAATAAAGAGAGTACGCGCTCATTTTACAGAATATTTCGACACGCGCAACGTCTAAAAAGAGTGATGGCTAGAGTTCCGGCGCCCCGAGAATGGCCGCGAACAGGCAAGCGAGGGCCACGCCGGTGAGGGGCACGCGCAGTCTCGGATACCAGCTCGGCCACCGGCCGGCCCGGCTCAGCGCCATGTCGTAGCCGAGTATGACGAGAAATCCCGCCGCGAGCAGCGCCAGACCGCGCTGTCCGCCGAATGCTAGCGCGATCCAGGCGAAGGCGATCGTCGCGGCCCCGGCCAGCAGGCGGGTCGCCGAGGGTCGTGCGTCGCGCAACGCCCAGCCACAGTGTAGGGCGCCCGTGGCGGCGAGCGCGCAACTGCCCCAGGCGATCAGCGCGGTCAGGCCGACGACCGAGCGGGGATAGCCGCCGAACAGAAGCAGCGCGGTGGATGCGAGGAATGGAAGTGTCGCGACCCAACCCGCGAGGGTGACGAGTCCAGGGATGCGATGGGGCTTGCGTTGCATGACGCCAGTCTACAGGATGTCGTGCCGGTTTTGAGATCTCCGTCGGGGCGCCTGTCGACAAGAATTCGGCGTCGTGGCGGAAGCCCTGAGAGTTGTTTTAATTCAACGATCTGGACCGTATTATTTAAGAAATAAGATCACCATTCCAAGGGCTTGTGCGATTGACGGCGATGGACTTGGCACCTTGTCGAGTGTAGTGTGGTCCCATATTCATGCGGAAACCGGCCTGTGGGGGACGGGCCGCGTTCTAGGGATGTTGATCTGGACGCGCGCCGTTTTGGCGTCGGCGGCCGACATATTGCACGGGGGCAATAAGTCATGGCGAATATTTTCGGAACCGAAACACTCGGTGACGCGCTTCAGGGCGGTCTTGGCGGCGACCTGATTTTCGGGGGCACCCTCGGCGGTCAGGGTGGCGGCGACGACACCATCCATGGCGGCGACGGCGCCGACGTGGTGTTCGGCGGCCTTGGAAACGACGTACTGCACGGCGATACCGGCACCGACACGCTGTTCGGCGGTGCCGACAACGACACGCTGTACGGCGGCGGCGATGACACCATCCACGGTGCGGGCGGCGCGGACACCATCGATGCCGGCGATGGATGGGACACGGCGTTCGGCGGCGCCGGCGACGACACCGTCGATGGAAACCTGGGTCGCGACACGATCCATGGCGACGAAGGACGAGACCTCCTCAACGGCGGCGACAACATCGATCAGGTCTATGGCGGCGTCGACGACGACGTGCTCCAGGGGGCGACCAACGACGATCGTCTGTTCGGCGGCGAGGGCGCCGATACGCTCTACGGCGGCAACGATAGCGACTTGCTCGACGGCGGCGCCGGGTCCGACGCGCTGTTTGGCGGCGATGGCTTCGACGTCGCCGACTACACCGACGCAACTGGTCCGGTGGTCGCCGACCTTGCGACCGCCCAGGTCACGGTCGGCGGAACCGACGTCGACACCCTGTTCAGCGTCGAGGCGGTGCAGGGTTCCACCTTCGCCGATACTCTGATCGCCGGCGGCGCCAACTACGGCGGCATCGGCGTGGAATTGCGTGGCGGCGCCGGCGAGGACACGCTTGCTGGCGAACCGGCTGCTCGGCGGCGAGGACAACGACCGGCTCGTCGGCGGCGGCGGCGCCGATAGTCTCGATGGCGGCAACGGTATCGATACGGCCGACTATTCCGGCGCGTCCGGCGCGGTGACTGTCGATCTGGCTGTCGGTCAGTCAGGCGGTGCGGACGGCGCCGACTTCCTGATGTCCATCGAGAACGTCGTCGGTGGCGCGTTCAACGACACGCTGAGCGGCGACGGCGCCGCCAACGGTCTCGTCGGCGGCGACGGCGACGATACGTTGGTGGGTGGCGGGGGCAACGACGTGCTCGACGGCGGCGCCGGCAACGATACCGCCGACTATGGCGCCGCACCCGGTGCCGGCGTGGTCGATCTGGCAACCCAGACCGCGACGGGCGCGGCCGGCGACGATGCTTTGCTGTCGATCGAGAACGTTCTCGGCGGCGCGTCCGCCGATACCATCTCCGGCAACGGAGACGTCAACCTGCTCGACGGCCGCGGTGGCGACGATACCGTGGCGGGTGGCGATGGCGCCGATGTCGCGAACGGTGGCGCCGACAACGACATTGTCGATGGCGGGCTGGGCGACGACACCGTCGGTGGCGATGCCGGCGACGATACCGTGGCCGGCGGCGACGGCGCGGATATCGTCAACGGTGGTGCCGGCAACGACGTCGTCGATGGCGGGCTGGGCGACGACGTGGTCGACGGCGATGCCGGCAACGACACGGTCGACGGTGGCGCCGGGTTCGACGCCTTGTTCGGCGGTCTCGACAACGACCTCTTGCGCGGTGGCGACGAAGACGACCTGCTGGTCGGAGGCCTCGGCGAAGATACTTTCGATGGCGGCTCGGGCGTCGACACCGCCGACTATAGCGGCGCGGCCGGCGCGGAGGTCGTCGACCTCGGCCTTGGCACCGCGACGGGTGCGGATGGAAACGATACGCTCGGCTCGATCGAGAACGTCGTTGGCGGCGTCTTCGACGACACGATCCTCGGCAACAGCGCCTCGAACCTGCTGCTCGGGCAGGACGGCATCGACACGATCGACGGTGGCCTCGGCGAGGACGGCATCGACGGCGGCGCCGGCGGCGACACGCTGTTCGGCGGCGGCGACGCCGATTTCATTACCGGCGACGGGTTTGTGGCCGGGGTCGGCGACGACGTGATCTACGGCGGCGACGGCGACGATTTCGCCTCGGGTGACGGCGGCGTCGATACCCTGCACGGCGACGGCGGCGACGATCTCCTGGCCGGCGGCCAGGGGACGGATCTTCTCAATGGCGGCGACGGCAACGATGCTCTCGTCGGCGAGGACGGCGCCGACACGCTCTACGGCGGATCGAACGTCGATGCCCTGTACGGCGGTGAGGGCAACGACGCGCTGTACGGCGAGGCGGACGACGATATCGTCGCGGGCGGCGCGGGCGAGGACTCCGTCGATGGCGGCTCGGGCCACGACCAGCTGCAGGGCGACGACGGCAACGACTCGCTGGATGGCGGCATCGGCGAGGACACGCTGGCCGGCGACAACGGGGCCGACACGATCGACGGCGGCGACGGCAACGACGCGATCTCCGGCGGTTTCGACGACGACAGGATCTCCGGCGCCGCCGGCAACGACGTCGTCAATGCCGGCGACGGCTGGGATACGGTCCACGGCGGCGAAGGCGACGACACGCTGGACGGCGATTTCGGCCGCGACCAGATGTTCGGCGGCGTGGGCATCGACGTGGTGATCGGCGGCGACGGCCACGATTCGATCCACGGCGACGGCGGCAACGACACGCTGTACGGCGGCGTCAACGACGACGATCTGTACGGCGGCGACGGCACCGACACGATGTACGGAGAGTCCGGCAGCGACGTCTTCTTCGGCGGCGCGGGCTCCAACCTCTTCTACGGCGGCGACGACTTCGATCTCGCCAACTACGGCACCGCGGCCGGTCCGGTCGTCGCCGATCTGGGGGCAGGCCTCGTCACCGTCGCGGGCGGCGATATCGACACGTTGTTCAGCATGGAGGGGATACAGGGTTCGGCGTTCGACGACACGCTGGTCGCGGGCGGTCTGAACTATGGCGGCCGCGGCGTCGAGATGCGGGCCGGCGACGGCGCGGACCTGATCGTCGGCGACGCGCTCGCCAATCGGATACTTGGTGAAAGCGGCGATGACCGCATCTTCGGCGGCGGCGCTCCCGACACGATCTATGGCGGCGACGGCAACGACACCATCGATGCCGGCGAGATCGCCGACTCCGTCTATGGCGGCGACGGCGACGACATCGTCGATGGCGGCCAGGGCGACGACCAGCTGTTCGGCGGCGCCGGCAACGATATGCTCGACTACGGCACCGCGACGCTGGACGTCGTGGTCGACCTCGCGACCGGAGCCGTCTCGGGCGGCGGCGGTATCGATCTCGTGGACAGCTTCGAGCACGTCAACGGCGGCGCCGGCAACGACACGATCGGCGGCAACGGCGCGGGCAACCTGCTCGTCGGGGCGGGCGGCGACGACGTGCTGCGCGGCGAGGGCGGCATCGACACGCTGCGCGGCGAGCAGGGCAACGACACGCTGTCCGGCGGCGTCGACAACGACACGCTCGACGGCGGCGAAGACTTCGACCTCGTCGACTACAGCGGCTCGGTGTCGACGGTGATCGTCGACCTCGCCGCCGGTACCGCCAGCGGCGACCTTGGCGACGATACTCTGGTATCGATCGAGGACGTCGACGGCGGCTCGGGCTCCGACCTGATCGCCGGGAACGACGCCGTCAACCTGATCCAGGGCAACGGTGGGGCGGATCTGATCCTCGGCGGCGGGGGCGGCGATGGCCTGACCGGCGGCAATGGTGCGGACATTGTGTTCGGCGGAGCGGGCGACGACTTCATCGCCGGCGATGGGGCAGGCGTATCGGGCGGCGACGATCTGCTGTTCGGCGACGCCGATCGCGATTTCATCGTCGGAGACGGTGGTTCCGACACGATCTTCGGCGGCGCCGACGACGACCAGGCGTTTGGCGGCGACGGGGAAGACACGATCTCCGGCGACGACGGCGTGGACTTCCTGTTCGGCGGTTCCGCGGTTGATCTGCTCGACGGCGGCGACGGCGCCGACCAGATCGCCGGCGGCCTCGATGCCGACGCGATGACCGGTGGCGGCGGTGCTGACACGTTCAACTACGCGCTCGGCGACGGCGATGACACGATCGGCGATTTCGACTTCGCCGGCGGCGACCGGATCGATCTCACCAACATAGTCTATGTCGGCGGTGGGCCGCTCGCGAACGTGGCCCGGTTGTCCGACGACGGCGGGGCGACCTTCGCGACCATCACGGCGGCCAACGGCTACGTCTGGACCGGCGCCGAGTTCATCTGATCCCGGCAACGCGACCGACGGACGAGACGAAGGCCCGCCATCCGGCGGGCCTTTTTCGTTGTCGGTGACCGGCGGCTTCGTCGCGGATGGGGACGAGATCGCCGGGCGTGGCCGCGACGACCTCGGGTATCGAGCGCGTCGGCGGGCAGGATCGCCGCAGGCGTGGTCCGCGCGGGAGAACCGACCATGGAAACCGCCATCGACGAGATCGCCGACCGCATCTACCGCCTCTCGACGTTCGTGCCCGGCGCCGGTCCGGCGGGCTTCACGTTCAACCAGTTCCTGGTCGACGCCGACCAGCCGTTCCTGTCCCATTGCGGCCAGCGTGCCCTGTTCGCGTCGGTGTCGACGGCGATCGCGACCGTGATGCCGGTATTTCGCTTGCGCTGGATCGGGTTCGGCCACGTCGAGACCGACGAATGCGGCTCGCTGCAGCGCTGGCTGGACGCCGCGCCCGACGCGACGCCCGCCGTCGGGCGGATGGGCCGCGATCTGTGGCTCGACGATGTCTTCGAGCGGCCCGCCTGCGCGCTGGCCGACGACGACGTGCGCGATCTCGGCGGCACGCGGATGCGCCGGCTCGACACGCCGCACGTGCCGCACAACCGGGAGGCCGGCATGATGTACGAGGAGACGACCGGCACGCTGTTCTGAAGCGACCTGTTTACCCGCTTCGGTCGCGCCGACGCGTTGACCGAGGGGGACGTGGTCGAGGAATCGATCGCCGTCGAGCGGCGCCTGCCGTTTTCGAGCATCGGCCCGCACTCGGCGCCGACTTTGCGGCGACTGGCGGCCCTGAAACCGCGCACGCTCGCGATCATGCACGGCTTGTCCTATCGCCGCTACGGCGCCGCCGCGCTCGGGGCGCTGGCGCGCATCTGCGAACGCCGACTGACCGGCGATTGACCGTCGTCGGCCGGGACTACTCCGCCGCGATGGCGGCTGGTCGCCGCGCGCTCGGCTCGCGGCCGGCGTTGAGCTCCTGGAGACGCGGGAAGACCTCCTTCGCGAACAGCGAGATGTTCTCGACCGTGTCCTTGTGGTCGAGATGGCCGCCCTGGCCGAAGAACAGGATGTGGCCGACCCCGCCCATGCGTTCGTTGAAGTCCTTGATCTGCGCCACGACGTCGTCGGGCGTGCCGGCGAACACGGTGTCGGTTTCCATGAACTGCTCGACCGTGGCCTTGGTCTGGTCGACGGTGTTGCCGGCGCGGTCCTTGACGAAGCCGCCCTTGCCGCCGGCCTTCAGCATCGCGACGTTGGCGCCGATGGAATTGTAGCCCGGCGGATTGACGAAGGGCTCGCGCACGACGCCCGCGGTGCGCACGTAGTCCACGATCAGGTCGGCGCGGCGAATGCCCTCGGCGCGGGTGTGCCCGACCCCGATGCAGGCGGCGTAGGCGAAACGGTCTGGTCCCGCGACCCAGCCGAGCTCTTTGGCGCGCTGGCGGTAGGCCTCGAACATCGGTTTGGCGACGCCGCCCGAGAGCAGGGTACCGACGACATGGCCGCGCTCGGCCGCGATCCGGCCGGTCTCGACGCTGAGGCCGGTCATCCAGACCGGCGGCGTTGGTTGCTGGACGGCGCGCGGCCAGATGTTGACGTTGCGGTACTGGAAGTACTCGCCCTCCCAGTTGAACGGCCCGGTCGTGGTCGAGAGCGTCTTGAGAATCAGGTCGTGGGCCTCCCAGTAGCGGCGCATCAGGCGCGCGGGATTGCTGTTGGCGGGCGCGATCTCGTAGGGTGCACCTTTCACCAGTCCCATCTCCAGTCGCCCGCCCGACAGCACGTCGAGCCACGCCATCTCCTCGGCAACGCGTACCGGATCGGGCCGGTTGGCGATCGGCGAGCCCAGCGACAGCAGCCGGGCCTTCTTCGTTTCGCGGGCAATGATCGACAACGCCATCGGCGCCGAGACCGTCAGGCAGGTCGCCGTGCTGTGATGCTCGTTGACCATGATGTCGAGGCCGACTTCGTCGCACAGGCGGAACTCGTCGAGATAGCGGTTGAGCAGCCGCGTCCCCTCCGCCGGATCGAAGTTCGAGCTCGGGAGGTCCACGCGCAACGAACCGCGCTTGAGGCCTTCGTCCCACGCCGGGTGGTAGGCCATCTCGGAAAAGTACCAGACGCGCATGATGGATCTCCCGATGGGGCTTCAGGCGGCGAAGTCGGTCAACGCGGCGACGGCCGCGTCGGGCTGTTCCCACAGCGGATAGTGGCCGGCGTCGGCGATCGTGCGCAGCGTGGCGCCGGCAATGGCGCCGCGCCAACCCTCGCCGTACGCCGGCGTGACGATACGGTCCTGGTTGCCCCACAACAGCATGGTCGGCAGATCGATCCGGTGCAGCCAGCGCTTGAGGCGCGGGTTGTGCATGTAGGGCTTCCAGCCGAACAGCGCGACGGTTTCGCGGCCCCGCGCGATCGCGGCGACTTCGGTCTCGGGCATCGCGGCGTAGTCGATGGCGCCGCGCGCCGGATCGGCCCAGGCGAGTTTCATGAAGTCCGCGCGCGGCATGCCGTGCATGTCGGCGATGTCGCGCTCGAGCGGTCCGTTCACCTTGATGCCGAGCGGCGCCACCAGCGCCAGCGTCGCGAAGCGGCGCGTGTCGCGCACCGCCATTTCCGCCGCGACCCAGCCGCCGAAACAGGAACCCGCCAGCACCGCATCCTTCAGATCGAGCTGTTTCGCCAGATCGAGGCAGAGATAGGCGAGATCCTCGACGCCGTTCATCCAGTCCGGCAGCGCCGACCGCCCGAAGCCGGGCAGGGCGGGCGCGATCACGCGGAAGCGTTTGGCTAGCAGGTCGAGCCACGGACGCTCCGGCGCCAGGCCTTCGCCCGCATGCAGGAAGAGAAGCGGGCGGCCCGTGCCGCGTTCGGTGACGTCGAGATCGACGCCGGCTACCTGAAGCACCGCCACTGTTGCACTCTCTTCGCCTTCGTTTCCATCGGACGCGAGCGTCGCACTCGCCGTGCCATCGAGTCAATCGACGAAGTCGGCGCGAGCGGGCGGTAGCCCTGACCGCCGCGCATGGCGCGTGCGATCATTCCGGCCGCATGTGGGCGCTGGCCTCGTCCTCGGTGCGCAGCCAGATTTCCTGCGCGATGGGTCGCTGGCTTTCCTCCAGGACATGGCCGACCAGGCCGACGGCGCGCGCCATGACGCCGAAACCGCGCACCACCGTCCAGGGAAAGCCGAACTCGCAGCAGATCGCGCCGATGGCGCCGGTGGCATTGACCGGCAGCGACTTGCCCGACACGCGCTCGGCTTCGGCGGCGCACAGCTGGATCAGCTTCACGTAGTCGCCGGCCATGCCGCATTCCTCGGCCAGCGTGAACAGACGCGGCGCGCGCGGATCGACCGGCTTGTGGATGGGATGGCCCATGCCCGGCAGGATGCGCTTGGCTGCCCGTTCGCGGGCCACGATCTCGCGCGCGAGGGCGTCGAGGTCCGCACCTTGCGTGCCCGGCGGCAAGGCCTCGTAGAGCAGGCGCGCGGCGTTCTCCATGCTGCCCACGAACACGCTGCCCAGACCGCAGAGCCCGGCCGCGACAGCCGCCTGCATCGACTCCGGCGCGCCCGAGTAGGTCATCCGCGCCGCGATGGCACTGGGCGTCAGGCCGTGTTCGACCAGGGTCACGAGGATGGCGTTGAACATCCGCGACTGGAGCGGCGTGGCGGTCTTGCTGGTCAGTTGCAGGTAGGCGAAGTCGCCGAGATTCATCACGCCGATGACCTCGCTCGGCAAATCCTTGCCGCGCACCACGATGCGCTCGCGGTTGCTCCAGGCGATGTCGGAACGGATGGGATTGGGCTTGCGGGCCATGGTGCGGTGCTCCGTGGAATGAGGAGGAAAAGCGCCGTGAAGCAACTACTTCTTCTCCCCCGTCATCTCAGGGACCGCCAGCGGCCCCGAGGGAGAAGGAGCCCGAAGGGCGGATGAGAAGTGTTCCGGCAGACTTCGCGGCACCTGATTTCGCGCGATGCGGATGCATGGGGGCGAAGCGCGAGAATCTCACGTTTTCCGTGATCGCGCGCCGCGCCGAAGATTGGATTGCGCTTCGCGCGGTTGCGTTCTTCGTTGCCATCGACGTCGGTGCTCGCGGCAACACCCCTCATCCGCCCTGCGGGCACCGTCTCCCTCGGGGCCGCTGGCGGCCCCTGAGATGACGGGGGAGAAGGGAAGAATGAGCGTCGATGCAATCGATTCGTGCTACTCCGCCGCGACCTTCTTGAGGTCTTTCGAGTAGGCGAGGCCGACTGGTGCATCGACCTCGAACGGGCTCTTGAGATCGAATTCCTTCGCCATCTCGCGGATCGCGGGCATGACCTCTTGGCCGAGCAGGCGGATGCAGGTCTTGGCGTCTTCGTGGGTGACGTTGCCGTCGTTGCCCCAGATTGCCATGATGCCGGGCCGGGTTTCCTGCAACAGCGTGCGCACGCGCGGCAGGATCTGCTTCGGCGTGCCGGCCATGATCATGCCGTCGGCGACCTGCTGCTCGAACGAGGGTCTGCCGCGCGGCGAAACCGAGCGGCCAGAGGCGAACTCCACGAAATTGCGCCGCTGGCTCGGCGAAAAATAGCCCGACGGGCTCGACCAGACCGGATGCGCCAGGCCGGTGAACTCGCCCTGCATCCACATGAACTGGCGGGCGTTTTGCAGCGCTTTCTCCTCGGTCTCCGCGACGTGGATGCGTGCGAGGTAACCGCGGTTCTCCGGACCCGAGACGTAGCCGGCTTCGAGAGCGGCCTCGTCGTAGGTCTTCCAGATCTGTTTGGTCGCCTCGATCGAGGTGTTGAGGGCGATGTAGGGATAGCGCTGTTTCGCCGCCCAGATGATCGTCTCGCGGCTGACGACGCCCGGAATCCAGACCCGCGGATAGGGCTTCTGCATCGGCACGGCCCAGGGATTCACCACCCGGTTCTGGTAGTGCGTGCCTTCCCAGCGGAATGGCCCCGGCTGTGTCCAGGCCTTGACGATCAGGTCGTGCGCCTCCTCGAAGCGCTCGCGGTTGTAGGCGGGGTTCACGCCGGTCGCGAGCTGCTCCTGGCCGCCGCCACGCACGAAGCCCGACACCAGCCGGCCCTTGGAGATCATGTCGATCATCGCCAGCTCTTCGGCCAGGCGGATCGGGTCCTCCGCCAGCGGCAGCGGATTGCCGAGCATGACGATCTTGACGCGCTTGGTGACCGCGGCGAGCGCGGAGGCGAACACGTTGGCCTTGGCCTGCATGCAGAACGGCGCGTTGTGGTGCTCGTTGAGCATGATGCCGTCGACGCCGACATCCTCGGCCAGCACGTACTGTTCGAGATACTCGTTGTAGAGCCGGCTGCCGGCGACCGGATCGAAGTGCTTGTTGGAGAAGGTCAGCGCCGTGGCGCCGAACTTCAGCCCCTCTTGCGAATCGTAGGCCGACATTGGCTGTTCGGTGAAGTACATCAGATGCATGGTGGCCTCCCGGGCGCGGACTGCTGAAGGACGGTGGTCAGGCGAGGGTGGCGAGCAACTTCGACAGCGCCGCCGGCTGTTCGAGGTCGACGCAATGGCCGGCCTCCTTGACCATTTCGAAGCGGGCGCCCTTGAGCGCCGTGGCGTAGACGCGACCGGCGCTGGCGGGAACGACCTTGTCGGACTCGCCCCAAATCACCAGCGACGGCGCGGTCACGCCGTCGAGCAGATGCGGCAGGGTCTGGCTGTACATGTAGGGTTTCCACGCCACGCGGAAACTCATCTCGCGACAGATGTCCCACTGTTCGAGCTGATCGGTGGTGGGCTCCGCTCCGTAGGCCGCCGCGAAAGAAGCATCCGAATGGAAGCCGGCGCGCGCGTACTCGATGTAGCTGACCAGCGCCTGGTCGAGGATGTAACCCTCGGGCGGCTTGATGCCCATGGCGCCGACCAGCGCCAGCGAACGCAGGTCGCGCGGCGCCATCGACGCCATTTCGGCGGCGATCCAGCCGCCGAATCCGAGCCCGACCAGAGACGCCTTCTCGACGCCGAGCTTCGCGAGAAGCGTGCGGTACATCACGGCGATGTCGCGCACCGAGCGCATCCATTCGGCGCGCTGCGATTTGCCCCAGCCGGGATGATCGGGAACGATCACGTCGTGGGTCGCGGCCAACCCGTCGTGGAACGCGGTGCGATCGGGCGTGCCGCTGTCGCGATGCAGCACCAGCGCGACCGGCCCCTTGCCGGCACGCCGGACATGCAGTTTCGTGCCCGCGATCTCGATCGTCGATTCGGTCCATGCCACCGTCATCGCGTTTCCCCGTTGTTCGTCGTTGGTCGCGACGGTCGCAGGCCGGCGGGCCGGCCGTCAATCGCGCGTGGACTGCTCTGGCCGTTGGGAGACCTGAGCCAAGCGCATGGCGGCGGCGCTAGGCCGCGCCGCCGTCGACTTGGATCACCGAGCCGGTCGTGAAGCCGGAATGGTCGCTGGCGAGGTAGAGGGCCGCCGTCACGATCTCGCCGGGCTTGCCGCTGCGTTGCAGCGCGGCGCCCTTGTTCTGGCGTGCTTCCTCGGTCCAGGCGTCGGCGATGTCCGTCAGGAAGCGGCCCGGCATGATGGCGTTGACGCGGACTTTCGGCGCGTATTCGAACGCGAATGCCGTGGTGATGGCGTTGAGCGCCGCCTTGGCGCCGGCGTAGGGGGCGATCGAGGGGCGTGGCCGGATGGCGCCGACGCTGCTGACGTTGATGATCGATCCGCCGGCGCCAGCGGCCATGCGGCTGCCGACCAGCGACATCAGGCGGAACGGGCCCTTGAAGTTCAGATGCACGACGCGGTCGAACAGCTGCTCGCTGGTTTCGAGCGAGGAGGGCGCGACGGGCGAGCTGCCGGCGTTGTTGATCAGGATGTCGATCTTGCCGAACGCGGCGTAGGCGGCGTCGACCATCGCGGGCAACTCGTCCCAGCGCGCCACGTTGCAGGCGATTGGCAGGGCGCGGCGGCCGAGCGCGCGGACTTCCTCGGCGACTTTCTCGCAGGCATCGAGCTTGCGGCTGGTGATCACGATGTCGGCGCCACGCTCGGCCAGCGCCTTGGCCATCTCGCGGCCCATGCCGCGGCTGCCGCCGGTGATCAGGGCCACCTTGCCGGTGAAATCGAACAGACGATCGGTCATGGGAGTCTCCAGGGTTCGCAACGAGGGAAGGCGTTCAGGCCGCCGGACGCGGGCGGGGGAGAGTGAGGGCAAGCAGGATGCCCAGCGTATTGCCGCAGGCCGCGATCGTCACGGCCGTCGCGTAGCCGCCGGTGAGGTCGAACAAATGGCCCGCCACGAGCGGCAGGGTCAGCGCCGCCACGCACCAGGCGATGTAGAGACGGCTGGCTATCCGGCCATAGGCCTCGGCCGACCAGTAGAGGGCGACGGCCGCGGCGGTCGACCCCGATATGAAGCCATAGCCCATGCCGATCATCGCCAGCGTGAACATCGACGTCAGCGGCCCCGGCGCCATCAGCAGCGTGGCGGCGCCACACAGCGCGAAGGCGTGCGCCGCGGCCATGATGGCGCGCACCGCGAAACGGTCGGCCAGCCAGCCACCGGCGAGGCGGGCCGCGGCGATCATGCCGGTAATGTAGGTGGTCGCGAACAACGCCAGCGCGGTCGTGCCGCCATAGGCGCGGATCATGCCGGCGGCCTGGCTCATGACGGTCAGTCCCGCCGCAGCGGCGAGAAAAAAGACGAGCCACAAGGTCCAGAACGTCCGCGGCTGGCTGGCGACGGGGCCACCGCCGCTTTCCTTCGGCGCGACGCGAACCGGCGAGCCGGCGTGGATGGAGAGCGCGATCGAGGCGGCACCGCAGACCAGCACGGTGAGGGCGAGTCCGGCCAGCGTCGCGCGCAGGCCCCATGCCGCCAGCGACCAGCCGAACAAGGGTGCGGCGATCATGGCGCCGGCCGGGTAGAGGCTGACGATGTAGCCGTTCACCAGTCCCTGGCGCGTGGTCACCATAATGTTCACGCCCTGCTGGAGCACGATGTAGGCTACTCCGCCACCGAGGCCAAAGAGCACGCCATAGCCCGCGGCGAGTGCCACGATGCCGCTGCCGGCCGCGGCGATGCCGACGCCCGCGGCGCTCACGCAAGCGCAGCCGGCCAGCAGGAACGGCAGGTCGATCCGCCGGTAGAGCGGCGGGGCGAGGTTCATGCCGGCCGTGAAGGACAAGGTCGCCAGGCCGAACACGAAGGACAGTTCGGCCCGGCCGACCCCGAACTCGCGCTCCATCGGAATCAGGAAGACGCTGAAGGCGTAGAGCGAGCCCGCCGGCAGATTGAGCAAGGTGGTGGCCAGCAGCGCCGCCCACGGTCGTCGGGGGCGTGCGCTCATCGGCCGGCGACTTCGTTGACGATGGTGCGCACGGCGTTCCCGATGTCCCGTTCCGGGTTCTGGGGCGACCCGCTGGCGGCGACTCTAGGCGGGGAGTGGTGGTGGCGGCAACGCGTTCGCGTCGCGCGTCGGACCTGCGCATTCCGGGGGTGAAGCCGGGTCGCGCGACGCTATGATCGCGGCCGGCTTCACGCTGCCACCAACCGACGGACCGGGGACCCTCCGTGACCATTCCGCACCATGACTGGATCGCCCATCACGCCGCCTACGCGCCGGAGTCGCTGGCCCAGGTCGATCTGCATTCGGGCCGGCGCTTCACCTACCGGCAAATGCACGAGCGCGTGCAACGCCTGGCGTCGTTCCTGCGGAACCAGTGCGGCGTGCGCAAGGGCGACCGTGTTGCCACGCTTTGCCACAACTCGACCGACGGGTTCGAGATCCTGTTCGCGGCCCAGCGCGCGGGGGCCATCGAGCTGCCGCTGAACTGGCGGCTGGCGGTGCCGGAGCTGGAGTTCATCCTGAAGGATGCCGAGCCCGTCGCGTTGATCTACAGCGAGGAGTTCGCGCCGCAGGTCGAGGCTTTGCGCGGCCGCCTGTCGATCCCGCACCTGATCCTCAAGCGCGAGGGCGAGCCCAGCGACTACGAGGCCGCCATCGATGCCGGCATCGATCCGTTCGAGCCCGAGGCCGCCACGCTCGACGATGTCTGGATGCTGATCTACACGTCGGGAACCACCGGCCGCCCCAAGGGCGCGCAGCTCACCTACGGCAACCATTTCTTCAACGACGTCAACGCCGCCATGAAGGCGGAGCTGACGGTGCGCTCGCACTGCCTCGTCTATCTGCCGCTGTTCCATGTCGGGGGCATCTGCGTCTACGCCATTCCGCTGTTCCATTTCGGCGGCACGGTCACGGTCATGCGCCAGTTCGACGCCGCGCGGGCGCTGGCGCTGCTGGCCGATCCGGCGAGCGGCATCACGCATGCTTTCGGCGTGCCGACCAATTTCCTCTTCATGAGCCAGCTGCCGGCCTTCGCCGACGCGCGCTTCGATCACCTCGTCACCGTCGGCGTCGGTGGCGCTCCCTCTCCACTGGCGTTGCTCGAACTCTGCGCCTCGAAGGGCATGCCGCTCACCCAGGCCTGGGGCATGACCGAAACCGCGACGCTGGGCACGTTTTTGAGCAAGGAGATGGCGCTGGCCAAGATCGGCTCGTCGGGCCAGCCGGTGCTGCACGCCGCGCTGCGCATCGTCGATGGCGAGGGCACCGACGTCGGAGCCGGCGTCGTCGGCGAATTGCTGATCAAGGGGCCGACCATCACGCCCGGATACTGGCGGCGCGAGGAGGTCAACAAGGTGGCGCTGGCGGACGGCTGGCTGCGCACCGGCGATGCCGCCTACGTAGATGCCGACGGTTACTACTTCATCGTCGACCGCTGGAAGGACATGTTCATTTCAGGGGGCGAGAACGTCTATCCGGCCGAGGTCGAGGACGCGATCTACCGGCTCGAGGGCGTCGGCGAATGTGCCGTGATCGGCGTCGCCGACGAACGCTGGGGCCAGGTCGGCCGCGCCTTCGTGGTCGTCAAGCCCGGCGCGGCACTGGACGAGGCGGGCGTGCTGGGGCACTGCCTCGCCAATCTGGCACGCTACAAGGTGCCGAAGTCGGTGCGATTCGTGGCCGAACTGCCGCACAACGCCACCGGCAAGATCCTGAAGCACGAGTTGCCGCGCGACTGATGCTGCCGACGCGTGGCGGGGAAAGAGGAAACGATGGCCGAAACCTTCGACTACGTGGTGATCGGCGCCGGCTCGGCCGGTTGCGTGCTGGCCAGCCGCCTGACCGAGGACGGTTCGCGCGTGGCACTGCTGGAGGCGGGACCGAGCGACTGGCATCCGATGATTCACGTGCCCGCGGGCATGCTGTTCCTGCTGCGCAATCCCGCCGTCAACTGGAACTACGCCTCGCAGCCCGAACCGGGCACCGCCGGCCGCGCCATTCACT
This sequence comes from Caenispirillum bisanense, assembly GCA_945878895.1. Classification (GTDB taxonomy): domain Bacteria; phylum Pseudomonadota; class Alphaproteobacteria; order Reyranellales; family Reyranellaceae; genus CAMDVZ01. The sequence goes on from CAMDVZ010000060.1 coordinate 15,351, forward strand.
GGCCGCGCGGCCGCGTGCTCGGTGGCAGCAGCTCGATCAACGGCATGCTCTATATCAGGGGCAACGCCGCCGACTACGATAGCTGGTCGCAAATGGGCTGCCGCGGCTGGAGCTACGAGGAAGTGCTGCCGTTCTTTCGCAAGAGCGAAACCTACGTCTCGGGAACAGGCCCGACGCGCGGCACCGAGGGGCCGCTCAAGGTCGAGGACTACCGCACGATCCTGCCGCTCACCCACCGCTTCGTCGAGGCGGCCCAGCAGGCCGGCTTCGCTTTCAGCCCCGACCTCAACGGCACCCAGCAGGAGGGCGTCGGCTATTCCCAGATGACGCGCAGTGGCCGCCTGCGTGGCTCGACGGCGCGCACGTTTCTCGGCCAGGCCAGGGGCCGCGCCAATCTGAAGATCGTCACGTCGGCGGTGGCGACGAAGCTGCTGTTCGAGGGCAAGCGCTGCGTCGGCGTCGCCTATCGACGCGACGGCGTCGTCCACGAGATCCGGGCGACGCGCGAGACCATTTTGTCGGGCGGCTCCGTGAACTCGCCGCATTTGTTGCAGGTCTCCGGCATCGGGCCCGCCGCTCATCTGAAATCGATCGGCGTCGAGGTGGCGCACGATCTGGCCGGCGTCGGCGGCAACCTCTCGGACCACTACCAGGCCCGCATCTCGCACCGGGTGAAGGACGCGCTCTCGACCAACCGGCTGCGCCGCATGCCGCGTCTGGCCGGCGAGATCGCCAAGTACGTG
>CAMDVZ010000061.1 GCA_945878895.1 Caenispirillum bisanense
CAAACAGACCCTGATCGAGGAAGTCGCCGCATGGGAGCACGAGCGCAATACCAACCACGCCAAGGCGAACTGGCAATTCACGACCCAAAACGCCCGCATCAAGCTCAAGCACCTCTACCCTTCAATCTGAACGAATCGGGCGACTAGTCGGCGCCGCATCCGACGCTGCGATATGGGACCATGCACCCGCCATACAGGCCGCGATCGTAACGAAGGACGAGGACTTTGCCCGGCGCAAGGCGATGGCGAGCGGCGGCCCGGCCATCGTGTGGATCAGACTGCCAAACACGCGACGGCGGGAGTTGCTTCGCTGGTTCGAGATTGCGCTGCCCGAAATCGAGGCCATGCTGGAGCGCGCCGAGACGCTGATCGAGGTGACCTGAGCCGATCGCGCCGCGGACCGCGGAGGCGGTGGAGGCCATGTTCGGACTGGTCGCGGCGTCACTTCACGGCTGCCATGACGTGCCGGATGGCGCGCCGGTAGTCGGGCCGATTGTCAGCGATGGCGGCGCGGTTCTATCCTTCCGGCCGCGAGTCCCGGCGCAGACCGGGGCCGGAAGCGGGAGAACGCCGAGATGAGCCAATCGAACCGGGCGGTGACCGCCGACTACGGGTCCGAGGAAGCCGCGATGCGGACCTACCTCGCCGACGGCGAGCGACGGGCCTTCGAACTGGGCAATCGCGGGCCGATCCGCTTCACGGCCGACGGCAAGGTTCATCCCGACATTCTCGACGCCTACTGGCGCTGTGGCTTCTACGTCTTCGAGGGCGTGCTGAAGGCCGACGAACTGGCCGACATCGAGGCCGACCTGAAGGATATCCTCTCGCGTCTTCCGAGCGAGCGTGGCTCGCCGGTGGATTCGCGGGGACGGCCGGCGCTGGATGTCGGCCTGAAAGCACCGTCGCTGTTCTGGTCCAAACCGCTGGGCGATCCATTCGGCGGCACGGAGGCGGCGGGCGGGCGCCACCCGGTCAAGATGTTCGAGCCGAAAGCGGCCGCCGACGCGCCAAAGCAAGTAGTCTACCTGATGCTGGGGACGTTGCAGCACTCCGACGCGGCATTGCGGGTCTACGGACATCCGGACCTGCTGGCGGTGGCGGCTGCCGTGAACGGCGAGGACTTCGTTCCCTTCAACGAGGCGTTCTTCATCAAGGAACCCGGCCTCGGTGCTTCCGTCGCTTGGCACCAGGACGGCGTCACCCACTGGAACAGCCCCGACTGGGACCAGGGAACCCACGGATTCAATTTCATGGGGCAGCTCTATGGCTGCACCGCCGCCAACGGCGTCTGGGTCGTCGTCGGCTCCCACAAGCGCGGCAAGGCCGACATCAAGGCCATGGTCGCGGCCGCCGGCACCGAACGCCTGCCGGACGCCGTGCCGATCGTCTGCAAGCCGGGCGACGTCGCGATCACGAACCGCCAGGCGGTGCACGGCTCTTTCGCCAACACCAGCAAGGACTGGCGCGTGACGGTGAATTTCGGCTTCCATCGCCGCAAGTCGGTGCTGGGCGTCCAGGGCGGGGGTCTCCACAACGAGCCCACGGTGTACGACGCCGCCCACGTCCATCGTCGCGCCGCGGCGATCGGTTACGGCATCGACGCGCGCCGGCAGCGCTTCCCGGAAGAGAAATCCTACGTCTACAAGCCGCATGCTGAGGCGGGTGAAACATACGGCTGGAACGCCGAGGCCAGGGCCGGGATGCGCGACTACAATCTCTACGATCTCAGCATCTGATCGCGTCGTGGACGCTGGCTGAATGGACGCGAACGGGAGCGGAGCAATGGACGACGTAAGGATTCTGGCGACCGGCCTCGGTTTTCCCGAGGGACCGGTGGCGATGCCCGACGGATCGGTGATCCTGACCGAGATCCGCAACGGCCGCTGCTCGCGGGTGACGCCCGAGGGCAAGGTCTCGGTGTTCGCCGATACCGGCGGAGGTCCGAATGGTCTGGCGGTCGGCCCCGATGGCGCGCTGTATCTCTGCAACAACGGTGGCAGCCGCTACATCGAGGGCGTCTCGATGGGCGTCGGGCCGCACCCCGACTACAAGCACGGCTCGATCCAGCGGCTCGACCGCGCCACCGGCAAGGCAACCACGCTCTATACCGAGTGCGACGGGCAGTTGCTGTCGGCGCCCAACGACCTCGTGTTCGACACGTCGGGCGGCTTCTGGTTCACCGACCTCGGCAAGCGCTACGCCTGGCATCGCGATCATGGCGGCGTGTACTACGCGTTGCCCGATGGCTCGAAGATCACGCGGGTGGCCTACCCGATCCTCAGTTCCAACGGCTGCGGCCTGTCGCCCGACGGCAAGACGCTGTACGTCGCCGATACCGAGGGCGCGCGGCTGTGGGGGTTCGACGTCGAGGCGCCGGGCGTGTTGCGCGGTCCTTCCGGTCACGCGCCGCACGGCGGGCGCGTCGTCATGGGATTGCCCGGCGCGGCGCGCTTCGACAGCCTGGCGGTGATGGCGAACGGCAACATCGCGGTGGCGACCCTGACGACGGGCATGATCACCGAGGTCTCGCCCTCCGGCGCGATCGTGCGCGAGGTCAAGATGCCCGACATCTATCCCACCAACATCTGTTTCGGCGGACCCGACATGCGAACCGCCTGGGTGACGCTGTCGGACTCCGGACGCCTCGCCACGATGCAGTGGCCGGAACCCGGCCTGAAACTCAACTACAACTGATCCGAACGACGAAACCCCGGGGAGAACTCCAATGGCCGGCAATGGACAGACAGTCATCGATCTCGACCGCAAACGCATGACGGCGATGGCGACGAAGGACGTCGCGACGCTCGAGGCGCTGCTGGCCGACGAGCTGATCTATTGCCACTCCTCGGCGCGGCTCGACACCAAGCAGAGCCTGATCGGCGCGATGGTGTCGGGCGCGACCGTCTACACCGGCGTCGAACCCTCGGACGTGAAGGCCCAGGATCTCGGCGACACGGTGGTGTTGACCGGCATCGCGCAGATCAAGGTGACCTCGAACGGCACGCCGAACGCGTTCGGTGTCCGCTTCACCGACGTCTACGCGAAGCGGAACGGCGCCTGGCAGATGGTGACGTGGCAGTCGACGCGCCTGCCGGCGTGATACAAGGGCGGCCGACCACGATGGAGAGATCGAGATGACCGAAGCAAAGCTGGCGCCCAACCTTCCGCAATGGATGAAGGACCACGCCAACCTCTACATGTCGAGCGGCGGCGCCGAAGGGCACATGTACACGATCGCGCTGCCCAACATGCCGGTGAAGGCGGTGCCGTCCTTGCTGCTGACCACGACGGGCCGCAAGTCGGGCGAGAAGTTCGTCTTCCCGCTCTTCTATGGCCGAGCAGGCGATGGCTACTTCGTCATCGCGTCGAAGGGCGGAGCGCCGGAACATCCCGGCTGGTATCGCAATCTGCGCGCCAACCCGGAAGTCGAGGTGCAGGTTGGAACCCGCAAACTGCGCGCGCGGGCGCGCACCGCGACGGGTGCCGAACGGAGCCCGCTGTGGGAACAGGCCGTCGGCATCTGGCCGCCCTTCGCGGACTACCAGGTCAAGGCCAAGGACCGCGAAATCCCGGTCGTCGTGCTCGATCCGATCGTCTGAGGCCGGGAGAGAACCAGTGCAGCTGGCATCGCGCATCTACGAAGCGGCCGACATTTCGGCGGTGCAGGAACTGTATCACGCCAACGGCTGGACCGACGGACTGCCGATCGTCCCGCCGACCCGCGAGGCGGTCGAGGCCTGCCTCGACTGGGTGGGGATGCCGCCTGCCCAGCTGATCGGCATCGAGCCGGTGCGCGAGCTGTCGGTGACGGCCGAGAAGCTGGCGATCAACGCCGTCATGGCCGGCTGCCTGCCGATGCATTTTCCGGTCGTGGTCACCGCCTGGACCGCCATGATGCAGAGCGACTTCCTGTTGCATGGCGCGACGGCCAGCACCGGTGGCTGCGCGGTGCTGGTGATCCTGAACGGACCGATCCGCCGCGAAATCGGCGCCAGCGGCACCTTCAACGCGCTCGGTAGCAGCGATCGGGCCACCTCGACGATCGGCCGCGCGATCCGGCTCTGCCTGATTAACCTGATGGACGTCAGGCCCGGCAGCATCGATCGGTCCACGCTCGGGCATCCCGGCAAGATCAGCTATTGCGTGGCGGAGGACGAGGAAGACTCGTCCTGGGCGTCGCTGTCGCAACAGCGCGGCCTGGAGAAAGAAGCCTCGGCGGTGACCGTGATGGCGGCCGGCGCGCCGCGCCAGATCATGAACGAGTGGACCACCAAGCCCGAGGAAATCCTCGAGACCTTCGCCGCCGAGATGCGCGCCAATCTCCGGCACTATTCGATCTATCCCGGCAACTACGCGATCATTGTCCCGAAGCAGCTGCGCGAGCATCTCCAGGCCGCCGGCTGGAGCAAGACCGACGTCGCGGCCTTCGTCCACGAGCGCGCCCGCATCAAACGGTCCGAGTGGGCCGATGTCGGCAAGGGTGCGGTCGTGCGCGATCGCGGCGACACCGTGCATCCCGCCATGGAATCGCCGGACCAGTTGCTGGTGGTGGCGGCGGGCGGACCGGCGGGCGGCTTCGGCGCCATCATCCCGCCGTGGCTCGGCCACAAGAGCCGCGCCGTCACCATGGCGATCGGCGCCTGCGTCGATTGCGAGCCGCCGAAAGCCTGAGATCGGGCGCGTCCGGATATTCAAACCGTCGAGGTCATCCCATGTCGTTTCTCGTTCTCGATCCCACCCCCGGCACCACCGCCGCCATCGGCCGGCCCGCCCCGCGGCTCGACACGCTGAAGGGCAAGACGGTGGGCTTCGTCTCCAACGGCAAGGAAGGGACGAAGGGCTTCTTCGGCCATCTCGAGGGCATGCTGCGCGCGGAGTGCGGCGTGGCCGACGTAGTGTACCGGACCAAGTCGAACTATAGCGCGCCCGCCGACGCCTGGATCGCCGACGAGATCAAGAGCTGGCACGCGGTGTTTTCCGGTCTCGGGGATTGAGGCAGCTGCTCATCGTGCAGTTTGCACGACGCCGTGACCGCCGAACGCCTTGGAGTGCCCGCCGTGGGCGTGATGACGACGCAATTCATCAGCGCCGCGGATCTGATGAGTCGCGTGCTGGGCATGCCCGGCTTCGCCTACGCCACCATCGGCCATCCCGTCAGCAGCGCGACCGACGAGGGCCTGCGCGCCATGGCCCGCATGGCGCTCGACCAGGGCAAGCGCCTGCTGCTGCGCGCCTGAGCTGCGGGCGCTTCCGGATCGCCGGCCCGCCGGTCAGACGATCCGGTTCTTCGCGAGCAGCGCGAGCTCCTCGTCGCCGATGCCGAGCAGGCCTTGGTAGATTTCGACATTGTGCTGCCCGGGTAGCGGCGCGGGCCGGTCGTATCCCGTGGCCGCTGCGCTGAACTTGAGCGGGAATCCCGGCGCGCCGACCCCCGGCAAGACGCCCAGAGTCGGGTGTTCGAGGTCCTGGTACATGCCGCGCGCGCGCAGATGCGGCCAGGCGGCGAGATCTTCCGGGCCATTGATGACCGACGCGACGGCGCCGGCGGCCAGCATCGCGTCGACCGCCTCGCGCGTCGTGCGCGCCGCGGCCCAGTTCCGCACCAGCGCGTCGGACTGGTCGTTGTTGGCAACGCGCCAGTCGAGGCTCCGCCAGTCGGGATGCTCGGCCAGGTCCTCGCGTCCGATCGCTTTCAGCACGCCGAGCCATTGGTCGTGGGTCGCGGCCCCTAGTACCGCCCATCCGTCGCTGGTCGCGTAGGTGTTGATGGGCGAGAAGCGCAGGATGCGATTGCCCTGGCGCACCGGTACGCCGAGGCGCTCGTACCAGTCGATCGGATCGTCGAACAGGAGCGAGAACAGCCCATCGACCATCGAGACGTCGACGAACTGGCCCTTGCCGGTGCGCTCGCGGTCGAGCAGCGCGGCAAGCACGCCCGAGAACGCGAAGGTGCCCGCGATGGCGTCGGAAAGCGCGGTCCCCGCTTTCATCGGGGGCTGGCCGGGCAGGCCGGTCACGCTCATCAGCCCCGCGGCTGCCTGGACGGTGACGTCGTAGGCCTTGAGGCCGCTATCGGGTCCCGTCGAGCCGTAGCCGGTAAGCGCGCAATAGACGATCCGCGGATTGGCCGCGGCGAGACGGGGGTAGTCGATACCGAGCCGCGCGGCGACACCGACGGAGAAATTCTCCACGACGACGTCGGCGTGTTCAAGCAAGCGGAAGAAGAGGGCGCGCCCTTCGGGGTTCTTCAGGTCCAGCGTGATGGCGCGCTTGCCGCGCGTGCGCTTGAGATAGTTGACGCCCATGTCGTCGGACGAGCGCCGGTCGAGCGAGACGCCGTGCGCACCGGCGTAGGGCGGCGCCGCGGCCACGCGCGGCGCGCTGTCGGGCGAGTCGATGCGGACCACGTCGGCACCCAACCCCGCGAGGAAAAGGGTCGCCTGGGGGCCCGAAAAGAATTGCGTCAGGTCGAGGACGCGGAAGCCCTCGAGGATTCGACGGGTGGGCTGCAGTTGCGGCATTCCGGTCAGCGGCCCAGCAGGGTGCGCTTCACGAGCGCCGCGGCCTGCCGCGCGCGATGACGGATCTCCTCGTCGGTGCAGCTCGACAGCGGGTGATCGACGACCACCGGTTCGATGTCGTTCATCCCCAGCGCGGCCCGCTGGACGATGCTCTCGTTGAGGAACTCGGTCGTGACGATGACGGCCGTCGGCCGTCCCAGCGATTCGAGTTCGATGCCGTCGTGCATACAGCACGATGTGCAGGAGCCTCAATCGCCGATGGCCGTGATCACGGCGTCGTTGTTGGCGGCGATGTCGGCGATCATCTCGGGGGTCGCGTTGTATGAAAAGCCGCGCTTCACGTAGACGTTCACCTGCGAGAAGCCATACTCGTCGCGCAGGATCTGCGTGGTGTAGTCGAGCAGCTTGCCTGCCTTCATCTTGGCGTTGTCGAGCACCGCGAGGCGAATGCCCCGGAGGTCGGCCAGGCGCGGCGCCAGCGGACGCTCGACCGCGGCGACGATGCCGCGCGGGTCGTAGCCATGCAGCGGGGGAGCGTAGGACATGCGGGCATTCTCCGGGAAGCGGCGGATCGGGCAGGGGATCAGAGGTAACACGTTCCATCGACGCAGACCGGGCCGCCGTCGGGCATGGCACCGTCGATCGCGCGCAACACCGGGCTGTTGTAGTGGCCCCAGCCCGGAATGAACGACGAGAACCGCCCGGCGGTGCCGCCGATCACGAACAGGTGGATGTTGTCGGGCGAGGGCACGATCGGAATGTCGGAGTCGAGATCGCGCCGATAGTGTTTCGGCAGATGGCGGTTGTAGGCTTTGCCGTATTTGTGGTCGTGGACGATCTTGCCGAACTTGTTGGTCGCGTACATCTGGAGATAGCTGCGCACGTCGTGGCGGGTCCAGCCGTGCTTGGCGATGGTCTTGGCATGCTCGGGGCAAAGCACGACGGTGCAGTGACCGCTGGCGCGGGCGTTGTTGTGCACGACGGTGGTCATCGACGAGATCACGTCGTTGAGGATGCCTTCGGGGTCGTTGGGCAGCGGGCTGTTGATGTTGTGGTTCGATTCGCCGCCAATCGCGAAAACCGTCGAATCCCGAAGCCGGTAGCCTTTCTCGACATGGTAGGGAGCCCAGGGGCTTTCCTCCTCGTTTTCCGCGACGCAATAGCTGTACTTGGCGGGCGTGCCCTGCGTGCTCTTGTCGAGAACGCCGGGCAGCGCGCCGCCGACATTCAGCAGCACCAGACGGATCGCCCGCCCGATCGTGGCGTTGGCGCGATTGCCGGGACCGAAGGCGCCGTGGCCGCTGTTCATGCCGATCCGGTCGCGGACCGGGCCGTTGACGATGACAAGCGGCGCGATCACGTGCGTCGTCGCCTGGATGGCGTTGAGATTGAAATGGGGGTCGCACATCGCCCGAAGCGCCGCCCGCAACACGGGCGCGTAGATTGGCAGGCAGCCAGCCATCACGGCGTTGATCGCCAGCACGCGGCGCGTGAGGTGGCCCCAGCGCGGCGGCACCCGGGCTTCGAGGAAATCACCCTCGCCGCCGAGCGCTTCCACCATCGCGTCGAGCTTGTCGGGCGTCGGTGGCACGACGGGCAGACCGTCGGTGAAGCCCTTGGCGAAGTACCACTCCTGGGGATCGGCCCCGTCGAACGCCGTCGTGTCGCCGATCGCCGGTCCGATTGTCTTCGGGTTGTCCTGGTCCATGGCGATGGTCTCTCACCACGCGGTCGGGAAGCCGGCGAACGCCGTCCCGATGCGCTGGATGTCCTGGATCACGTCGGGCGGCAGGTCCGATCCGGCTTCAGCGGTGGCGCTGGCCGAGATCGAATCGCTGCCTTCGAAACGCGTGGCGATGGCCGAGGTGATCTCGCGGTGGGTGCCGACGGCGGCGAACAGGCGCACCACGTCGTCGGAAATCTCGCGCGTCATGGCGTCCCATTCGCCCTTTTTCGACATGGCGTTGAGCTTGCGCCCGAGATCGCCGAGGTCGTGCGCCTCCAGCACCGGCCAGTAGGCCGGCGTCGAGCCGTAGAAGGCCACCCGCATGCGCACCCACTCGACCTGTTTGGCGACGGCCTGTTCGTCGGGGCCGGTGGCGACGAAGCCGCCGCCGTGAATTTCGAACCGCTCGCGGGTCCGCCCGCTCTTGGTCCAGCCCTCCGCGAGGCGCGGCATCACCATGGTTTCCTGGTAGCGGCGGGTGTTGAAGGCGTGCAGGCGCACCCCGTCGGCGACCTCGCCCGACAGGCGCAGGCTGTGCGGGCCGACCGCCGCCAGCGTGACGGGCACCGGCGGCAGGTGCAGCGTTTCAGGGACGAAGTTCGGCGTCATCAGGGTGAATTTGTAGTGCTCGCCCTCGAAGCGCAGCTTCTCGCCGGTCTCCCAGTTGCGCCAGATCGCGCGCATCGCCTTCACGTACTCGCGCAGGCGCGGCGCCGGCGGCGACCACGGCACCGAGAAGCGCTTCTCGTTGTGGGCACGCACCTGGGGGCCGATGCCGAGCACGAAGCGGCCGCGCGAGGCGACCTGCAGATCCCACGAGGTGCTGGCCGTCACCATCGGGCTGCGCGGAAAGGCGATGGCGACGCCGGTGGCTAGCGACAGGCGCTCGGTGACGGTGGCCGCGACCCCCAGCGACAGGAACGGCTCGTGGCGATTTTCAAGCGTGACGACGCCGTCGAAGCCGGCGGCCTCGGCGGCGCGGGCGGCGTCGGCCACCAGGCGCAGGTCGCGCTGCGGCAGGGTCGTGGTGATGCGCATCGGCGTGGTCCTCGTGGGTCGGGGCGTCGTTTCGGGCCGACGATACAGCAAGCCCGCGATCCGTCGAGTCGGGCGCGCCGGCCGGTCTCGCCGGGCGGCACGGCATGCGTTCGACAGTTGAGGTCGGCAGCGTCGTCTGGCCATACTCCGCTCGTCTCGGCGGCGCGTGTGGGCGGCGGGGCAGGGAGTCGACCATGCAATCCCCGGACCGGCCCGTCGCCTACATCGAGGCGATCACGCAGCGCTACGCCAACCTCGGCTATACGCCCTATCGCTGGTTCGAGGCGGCCGACGCGCCGCCCTTCGCGCCGCTGAAGAAGCCGTTGTCGGAAGCGAAGCTTGGCCTGCTGACGACATCTGGCTGCTACGTCGCGGGCCAGGTGGCGTTCCACTACAAGGACGACGCCTCGATCCGTCGCATTCCGGTCGACACGCCGGCCGACCGGCTGCGCTTCTCGCACATCACCGAGAACTACCTCGTCGACGCGCGCGAGGATCCCGAATGCCTGGTGCCGCTGGCGGCGCTGCACCGGCTAGTCTCGGAAGGGGTCGTGGGCTCGCTGGCCGACGAGGCCGTGTCGTGCATGGGCGGCGTCTATTCGCAGCGTCGGGTGCGCGAGGAGCTGATCCCGCAGATCGCCGGTGTGTTCAAGGACCAGGACATCGACGCGGCGTTGCTGGTGCCGATGTGACCCGTCTGTCACCAGACCGTGAGTCTGGCGGCACGGCATCTCGAAGCGCTCGGCATCCCGACGCTGAGTCTCGGTAGCGGCCTCGACATCATGCAGGCGGGACGCGCGCCGCGAAGCGTGTTCGTCGACTACCCGCTCGGACACAGCGCCGGCAAGCCGTTCGACCGCGCCGACCAGTACCGGGTCGTGCGCGCGGCGCTGGACGCCTTCGGCACCATCGCGACGCCGGGCACCATCGTGCAACTCGCCGCGCGCTGGGACGCCGATCCGGCGTGGAAGGACTCCGCGATGAGCGCGCAAGGCGGCGACACCCGCATGCCCAGGGACACCTCGCCGCAGTACCAGACCGAGGAAGACCGGCGCCTGGCCGAGGGGTGAGGCGGGAGTCGGCGACGGGGAAGGCCGACGCTGCCTCGGCCCTCCGTCTCTCTCGCGGCTACCCCACCGCGCCGCCCATCGTGGCTTCCTCGCGCAGGCTGGCCTCGCTGCCGAGCGAATGCGGATGGATCGGCGTCGCCATCGCGTGGACGGCCGGCAGCACTTCGCGCGCGAACAGTTCGAGGCTGGCGCGTGCCTCGGCGCCCGGTTTGGCGCCGTGCTGCGGATGCACGATCAGGTATTCGTGGCTGATCGTCTGCTGGACGCGCGCGATCTTGGCGAGGATTTCCTCGGGCGTGCCGATCAGGCTGGAGTCCTCGGAGAGGATGTTCTCGTTCTCGCCGAGCTCGCGGCCCTGGCGGAACACCTTGGCGTAGTCCTCGTAGCCCGGCACGCCCTCGAACGACGGCGCGTTCCAGATGGCGTAGTGGTTGCGCGCCGCCCAGCCCTGTTCGGCGGCATGGACTCGGGCGCGCGCCAGTTCGGCGGGATCGCGGCTGCAATGGAGATACATCATCACCGTCGGCTGGTTGGGCGCCAGACCATTGCGGTGGCGGATGGCGTTGAACTTGGACACGCCTTTCGCCATGACGTCGAGCGAGGCCGCCGTCACGAACATCTGCCCGAGCCCGAGGTCGGCCGCGACCTGCATCGAGGCGGGCGTGTTGAAGGCGCCCTTCAGGCTGTCGAACAGCGAACCGCGATGGCGCGCCGAGGGACGCACGGTGGTCGGCGGCACCTTGTAGTGCTTGCCGTTGAATTCGAACCTGTCCTGCTCGGACTTGCGCAGGATCTGGATCATTTCGGAGAAGCGCTGGCGCGACTGCTCGCGATCGACCGCGAATCCATCGTACTCGTGGGCCGAAATCCCGCGTCCGATGCCGAGATGCAGCTTGCGGCCGCCCAGCAGCAGGTCGAGCATGGCGATCTCGTGGGCAAGCTTCACTGGCTGCCACCACGGCGCCACGATGACGGCGGTGCCCATGTCGATGCGCTCGGTGCGGCCCGCCCAGTAGGCCAGCCACTGCAACGGATTGCCCTGCATCGAATAGGGCGAGCCGTAGTGCTCGGCGCACCAGATGGCGTCGAACCCGAGCGGCTCGACCATGGCGCCGAGCTTCATCGTCTCCTCGTGGACGGCCAGATCGGGCACCAGCGGCGGCGTCGAATAATCGCCCGCCAGCATGCGATGCCAGTCGCCGTGGTTGTAGCTGGTGACCATCACGCCGACTTGCATCGCATCCTCCGTTGACCCCGCGGGCAGGCGCGGACTATCGCGGCCGGCGCGCGAGCGGGCAACGCTCGCGAGCGCATGGCGTGCATGCCCGGCGACGCGGCCCGCGTCCCGCCTCAGAACAGGATATCGGCCATCGTGATCGACGCGCCAATCCCCGTGACGACCAGCGCCAGGTCGTCGCCGGCGATGCCATCGGTGTTGGCGTAGAGAGCCGACACGAAGCCGCCGGCCGCGATGATCGTCACCTGGGCCGCGGCGATGCCGAACGCGGTGAAGTCGAGCTTCTCGCTGCCGGCCGCGAAGTCGGCGATCGAGTCGTAGCCGGTGACCAGGTTGCTGTCGGTCGCGGCGCGGTAGACGAACCGGTCGGTGCCGCCGCCGCCGTACAGGAGGTCGGCACCGCCGCCGCCGGTCAGGGTGTTGGCGTTGCCGTCGCGGACCAGCGAGTCCGCGCCCGATCCGCCGATCAGGTTCTCGATCGAACTGTAGACGTCGTTCAGCACCAGCAGGCCGGCGCCGTTGTCGATCCATCCCGCCACGACGTTCAGGTCGGCGTAGACCATCGTGGTGGCGAAGACATAGGAGGCGGTGTCGGCGCCGATGTCGCCCCAGAGCTGGTTGTAGGTTCCTGTGCCGCCAGCGCCGCCTTCCAGGATGTCGTCGTTCGACCCGCCGACGGCGTCCTCGACGGAATTCATCAGGTCGTTGAGCACGTAGCCCGAGCCGCTGTCGATGTGGCCCGCCGGCGCCCGCAGATCGACGAACACCCGGCCGGTTTCGCGTGAATAGTCCGCGACGTCGACGCCGGTGCCGCCCCAGAGCTGGTTGAAGCTCGCGACGGCATGGCCACCGCCGGCAAACCGGCCGTCGCCGCCGCCGCCGAACAGCAGATCGTCGGCCGCGCCGTCGCCGCCCTCGAGCACGTTGGCGAGGCCGTCGCCGACCAGCACGTCGGCGCCCGATCCGCCGATCAGGTCCTCGATGCCGCTCATCAGATCGGTGAAGATGCCGCCGACATGACCGCCGCCGGTGTTGAGGTCGGCGTAGACCCCGGCGGACTGGCCCGCGTAGGACACGGCGTCCTGCCCCAAACCACCGAACAGGAAGTTGACGTTGCCGGCGCCGGCGGTGCCCCCCGACAACACGTCGTGGCCATCCTCGCCATGGACGAAGTCGTTGCCGTCGCCCCCGTACAGGCTGTCGTTGCCGGTGCCGCCATACAACGTGTCGTTGCCGCCGAGGCCAGTCGCGGTGTCGTCGCCGCCGGCCATGGAAGCGGTGTCGGCGGCGCCGGCACCCGTCCAGGTGTCGTTGCCGGCGCCGCCGGCATAGGTCTGGGAGGCGGGCGGCGCGGCGAACAGAAAGTCGTTGGCTGTCAGGCCCGACGCCGTGATTCCCGACAGGCGAACCGAAACCGGAAAGCCGCCCGTCGCCAGGGTGACGATGGCGTCGGCGCCATCCTGCACGATCGATCCACCCGCGGCGGTGATGCCGGCGATGTCGAGATAGCCGAACAGGCCGACGTCCAGCACGTCGTTGCCCTGCGAGAAATCGCCGATCGTGTCGGTGCCGGTTCCGGTGTTTCCGGGTTTGAACACGTGCCGGTCGTTGCCGGCGCCGCCGTGCACGAAATCGTTGCCGGCGCCACCATCCAGCACGTCGTTGCCGCTGCCGCCGTTCACGACGTCGTTGCCGTCGCCGCCGGTGACCGAATCGTTGTCGTTGCCGCCCGACAGGGTGTCGTTGTCGGCGCCGCCATCCAGGCGGTCGTCGCCGTCCTCGCCCGACAGGATATCTAGGCCGAAGTCGCCGAACAGCGAATCGGCTCCGGCGTCGCCCTCCATGTCGTCGGCGTCGTCGCCGCCGTAGAGCGTGTCGTCGCCCGCGTCGCCGCCCAGATTGTCGCTGCCCGCACCGCCATAGACGGCGTCGTTGCCGTCGCCGCCAAACAGGCCGGGAAAGCCCGACGGGCCGACGCGGTCGTTGCCGGCGCCGCCGTGGATGGTGTCGTCGCCCGCCTCGCCATAGGCCGTGTCGTTGCCGGACGCGGCGTCGATGGTGTCGTTGCCGGACTGGCCAAAGATGGTTTCGTTGGCCGACGAGCCGGTGAAGGTGTCGTCGCCGGCCGTCAGGCGTACGGCGTTGAAGGTTCCGGCGACGAAGTCGGCCGTCGTCAGGGTCGCGAGGCCGGCGAATTCGACCATGAAGTCATCGGCGTCGAGGATGCCGTCGTCGTCGCGATCGCCGATCAGCCACCGGCTGCCGCCCGAGACCGAGTACATGAAGTCGGCGAGACCGTCGGCGGCGAAGCCCAGCGTGGTGCCGGCCGTCAGGCCGACGCCGGTGTTGCCATCGAACACGCGCGGCGGGTTGCCGAAGCCGAGATAGATCTCGGCCAGCCGCACCACGTCGCCGCCGGCCACGCCGGCGCCCTCGAAGTCGAGCACGACGTCGATGGCCGACCGGGTGCTCAGCGTCGCGTTGTCCCAGGCGAAGATGTCGGCGCCGGTGCCGCCGGAGAGATAGTTGGCGCCGTCGTCGCCGGTCAGGGTGTCGTCGCCGGAGCCGCCGAAGAGCCGGCCGGTGGTGGCGACCGCCCCGAGCGACATGACGTCGTTGCCGTCGCCGCCGGAACTGCCGGAGCCATCGCTGGTGCCGACGTTGGCGATCGTGTCGTCGCCGGCGCCGCCGGAAGCGGCGGCACCATCGGCGCCGCCGTCGATGGTGTCATTGCTGTCGCCGCCGTACAACTGCTCGTTGCCGGCTTCGCCGAAGATCGTGTCGTTGCCGGTGCCGCCATCGATGTCGTCGTAGTCGTCGCCGCCGTAAAGCGTGTCGTCGCCGGCCTCGCCGCCCAGATTGTCCATGCCGGCACCGCCGAAGAGGGCGTCGTTGCCCTCGCCGCCATACAGACCGTGGAACTGGACGGGGCCTTCGCGATCGTTGCCGGCGCCGCCGTAGAGGGTGTCGTCGCCAGCTTCGCCGACCATGTTGTCGGTTCCGGCGTCGCCGTAGACGACGTCGTTGCCAGTACCGCCGAACAGCCCGGGGAAACCGAGCCCCGAGACCTGGTCGTTGCCGGCGCCGCCGTAGATCGTGTCGTTGCCGGCGGCGGCGTAGACGGTGTCGTTGCCGCCGGCGCCGTAGATCGTGTCGTCGCCGATCAGGCCGTAGAGCTGTTCACCGATGCCGCCGCCGGCCATGACGTCGTTGCCGGCCGAGCCCTTGATCACCGGAAAATTGTCGGCGAAGTCGGCGACCTGGAGCGTGTGCAGGCCGGTCAGGTGGACCAGCTGGTCGACTTCGGAAAACTGTCCGTCGTCGTTGACGTCGACCCAGATGCGGGTGATCCCGCCCTCGTGGTCGTAAACCGCGTCGGCGACGCCGTCGTTTACCCACTCGACGGGCAACTGTACGCCGACCGCGACGGTGAAGTCGTAGTAGCCGTTCCACGCCAGCGGCAGACCGCTGGTCACCAGCAGGTCGATCCGGTCGCCGCCGGCCACGCCGCCTCCCTCGAAGTCCGCGATCAGGTCGATCGTGGAGGGCGAGCTGTCGCTGCGCGGCGTACCGCGCGAGAGCTGGAAAAGGTCCTCGCCGGTGCCGCCGGTCAGGACATCGGCGTCGAGGCCACCGATCAGCGTGTCGTTGCCGGTACCGCCATCGAGCGTGTCGCTGCCCTCGCCGCCGTCGAGCGTGTCGTCGTTGGCCTCGCCGTCGAGCGTGTCGGCGGCGAGGCCGCCGAACAGGCGGTCGTTGCCGTCGCCGCCGCCGAGCGTGTCGGCATCGCCGTCGCCGTACAGGCTGTCGCTGCCGATGCCGCCCGAAAGGACGTCGTTCGACGCGCCGCCATAGGCGGTGTCGTTGCCATCGCCGCCGCCGAGCGTGTCGGCATCGCCGCCGCCGTACAGGCTGTCGCTGCCGATGCCGCCCGAAAGGACGTCGTTCGACGCGCCGCCATAGGCGGTGTCGTTGCCATCGCCGCCGTCGAGCGTATCGGCGTCGCCGTCGCCGTACAGGCCGTCGTTGCCGATGCCGCCCGAGAGGGTGTCGTTCGACGCGCCGCCATAGGCGGTGTCGTCGCCGTCGTCGCCAGCCAGGGTGTCCTGTCCTGCGGCGGCGAACAGCATGTCGTTGCCGGTGCCGCCCAAAAGCGTGTTGGTCGACCCACCGGTCGAGGTCAGGGTGTCGTTGCCCGCGCTGCCGTCCAGCAGATCGCTCGCGTCCGCCGACGAGACGTCGCTCAGCGTGTCGTTTCCGGAATTTCCAGCGAACGTCGCCATCGGGTCCACTCCACCATCGCGGCCATGCGCGACCCTTGCCACCTATCAGAAAATCCTTGCCTCGAGGAATCGGGATGTGATTCGAGGAGTCCGCCTTCAGAACCGGCGGAGATTTTCGAATGGGCGGGATTCAACGGATCGCCGCGGCGATCGGCCAGGAGCTTCTGGGTCGGTTGCCCGGAC
>CAMDVZ010000062.1 GCA_945878895.1 Caenispirillum bisanense
CCAGGGCATCACCAACCTGGCGCTGACCAACATCCGCAACGTCATGGGCAACCTGGCGCTCGACGACGTGCTGTCCAAGCGCAACGAGATCAACGACACGCTGCTGTCGGTGATCGACCACGCCACCAACGCCTGGGGCGTCAAGGTGCTGCGCATCGAGCTCAAGGACATCGTGCCGCCCGCCGACATGGTCACCGCGATGACCCGGCAGATGAAGGCCGAGCGCGACAAGCGCGCCCAGATCCTCGAGGCCGAGGGCGTGCGGGCGGCCCAGATCACCCGCGCGGAGGGCGAGAAGCAGTCGCAGATCCTCCAGGCCGAGGGCCGCAAGGAAGCCGCCTTCCGCGACGCCGAGGCGCGCGAGCGCTCGGCCGAGGCGGAAGCCAAAGCGACCGAAGTGGTGGCCAGCGCCATCGGCAACGGCGGTTCGCAGGCCATCAACTACTTCCTCGGCACCAAGTACGTCGACGCCCTGCACGCCATGGGCGCCTCGCCCAACAGCAAGGTGTTCTTCCTGCCCGTCGAGGCGTCGGGCCTGCTCGGCACCTTGGGCGGCATCGCCGAGCTGGTGAAGGACGCCCAGGGCCGCGCCGCCGCCGGCATGGCCCAGGTCGCGGCCAACCAGCCGACGGCCGGCGGGCCGGCGCCGTGGGGACGCACCTGATGGCCACCGGAGCATCGACATGAGCTGGTTGCCCGCCAACGGGCTGGAGTTCTGGCACTGGTGGGCGATCGCCGCGCTGTGCCTGATCCCGGAAATGTTGGCGCCGGGCGTGGTGTTCGGCTTTCTCGCCATCGGTGCCCTGGTGGCGGGCGTGTTCGCCGCGGTGTTTCCGGGCGCGGGCCTGAACGGCCAGCTGGTGGTGTTCGCGCTCGCCTCGGGCGCTGCGTTCTTCGCCTTGAGATCGTGGCTGCGGACATGGATCCAGGGCCGTCGCGGCGACCGTCTGAACAACCGCGGCAATTCGCTGGTCGGCCAGATCGTGACGCTCGCCGAGCCGATCCGCGACGGCGTCACCCGCCTGCGCGTCGGCGACACCTCGTGGAGCGCCAGCGGCCCCGACATGGCCAAGGGTGCCCGCGTGAAGATCGTCTCGGTCGACGGCAACGTCCTGCGGGTCGAACCGGCGCCCTGAAGACGCCGTGACCGGGGCGCGCGGCCTCAGCCGCCGATCAGGCTCTTCAGCATCATGCAGTGGATGCCCTTGTTGCCATCGACGGTCTGCGTCACGTGCAGGTCGCCGGCCAGGCTGCACAGCATGTAGGCGTCCTCGGCCGAGATGCCTACGCGCCCGCGGATCAGCCGGATCATGTCGCGCAGCGCCTCTTTCGCCGCGACGTCGAGATCGGGATCGAAGCCATGGGTGATCAGGTGCGTGGCCGTCTCGCCGCGCGGATTGACCAGCTTCATGTCGCGCCGGACGGTGAAGCGGAAAGTGCCTTCGAGGCACGTCTCCAGCGCCGTCAGGTTGACCTCGCCGTCGCCCTGCACGCCATGCCCGTCGCCGGTCGAGAACAGCGCCCCCTCGGCGAATACCGGCAGATAGATCGTGCTGCCGATGCCCAGTTCCTTGTTGTCGATGTTGCCGCCGAAAGCGCGCGGCTCGACCGAGCTGCACTGGCCCCACGACGGCGGCGGCGCCACCCCCATGATGCCGAAGAAGGGCTTCAGCGGCACTTCGAGCCCCCACGGCATGCGGCAGACGCCGCGCGCGGCGTCGATCGGAATGTGGGTCAGCCGATAGCGCGGGAAATCCTCAGGCAAGGTGCCCATGTTGGGCCGTTGCACGTTCCAGCCCCAGTCGACCCGGAATTTGATGTCGAGCACGTCGACCTGGAGGACGTCGCCGGGCTCCGCCCCCTCGACATGGACGGGACCCGTCAGGATATGGCGGCCGATATGGGGCGTGCACGTTGCATGGATGACGCGGTGCTCGGGCAGGATCGCGAAAGGCGGATCGGGCAGAATTTCGGCCGCCCCGGACACGCAGCGAATCGTGGCGGTGTCGCCCGACTTCACGCGCAGTTTGGGCGCCAGCTGGCTGTCGAAGTAGCCCCAGTGGATGGTTTCGGGCGAGCAGTCGAGTTGGTGGGCGGTCATGGCGGGCGGTTTCCGTCGAAAGCGGGGAGGGCGATATGACCATGACGGTCACCGCTTGTCATCGCGTCCGCGCTATAACGCCGTCATGAACCTTCGAACCCGTCGATGAACTACCGCCACGGCTACCATGCCGGCAACTTCGCCGATGTCCTCAAGCATGTCGCGCTGGTGGCGCTGCTGACCCGGCTGATGTCCAAGGACAAGCCGCTGCTGGTGCTCGACACCCATGCCGGCCGCGGCGGTTACGATCTCACCGGCGCCCAGGGCGACACGACGAAGGAATGGAAACGCGGCGTCGGTCTGTTGCTGCCGATGCGCGCGCCGCCCGACGCGATCGCCGACTATCTCGATCTGGTGCGGCGCTTCGACCGCAAATTCGGTCCCATGGGCAAGCCCCCCGAAGGTCTCAGCCACTATCCCGGCTCGCCGCGCCTGGCGCGCGCGATGTTGCGGGCCGGCGATCGGCTGGTGGCCGCCGAACTGCACCGCGACGAATACCGGCTGTTGCGCCGCGAGTTCGCCGGCGATCCGATGGTCGAGACGCGCGAGACCGACGGCTACGCCCTGATCCGGGCCTCGCTGCCGCCGCCCGAGCGGCGCGCGCTGGTGCATGTCGATCCGCCCTACGAGACGCGCGACGAAGCCGAACGGGCGCTGCACGCCATCGGCCAGGGCGTGCGGCGGTTGCCGACCGGCGTCTTCGCGCTGTGGTATCCGATCAAGGACGAAGTCGCCGCGCGCGCGATCCGGGAGGGCGTCGCGGCGCTGTCAAAGGCCGAGACGCTGGCGGTCGAACTGCGGGTCGCCACCAACGCGCCGGCCCAGAGCCTCTATGGCACCGGAATCGTCGTGATCAATCCACCCTGGACTTTCGCGGAGCACATGCGCGAGGCGCTCGACGTGTTGGTGCGAACGCTGGGCGCCAACGCGACGGCCCGCGGCGACGTGTTCGCGGTCGCGAAACCGGCGCCCGTCGAGGCGCAGGTCGAGGCGCCGCAGCGGCGCAAGCGTCAGGCCGCGCCGCCGAGATAGAGCTTCTTGATCAGGTCGTTGGAGCGCAGCTCCTCGACCGTCCTGCCCTCGAAGGCGATCTCGCCGTGCACGATGATGTAGCCACGGTCGGCGATGCGGACGGCCTGGTGGAAGTTCTGCTCCGCCATCAGCACGGTCAGGCCGAACCGTTGTTTCAGCTCGCCGATCTTGGTGATGGTCTGCGACACCAGCAGCGGCGAGAGCCCGACCGAGGGCTCGTCGACCAGCAACAGGCGCGGCGAGGACATCAGGGCGCGCGCGATCGCGAGCATCTGCTGCTGGCCGCCCGACATGGTGCCGGCGAGCTGCTTGCGTCGTTCGAGCAGCACCGGAAACGCCTCGTAGGCGAAGGCGAGGCCTTCGGCCAGTTTGGCGCGCGCGGCCTTGCGGAAGGCGCCGAGCGTCAGATTTTCCTCGACCGTCAGTTTGGGAAACAGCCGCCGTCCCTCGGGCACCAGGGCGACGCCGAGGCCGACGATCTCGTCGGTCGGCAGGTCGGCGAGGTCGTGGCGGACGCCGTCGAGTTCGAGCCCGATCATGCCTTTGGTAGGCCGCACCAGGCCCATCAGGCACTTCATCAGCGTGCTCTTGCCATTGCCGTTGGTGCCCAGCAGCACGACGGTTTCGCCGTCCTCGACCGTCATCGACACGCCCTGCAGGGCGCGCACCGCGCCGTAGCCGGCGTCGAGGTCCGCGACCGTCAGCCTAAGCGCCAAGATAGGCCTCCTGGACGCGGCGGTCGTCCATCACGGCCTGCGGCACGCCCTGGGCGATGATGCGACCGGCGTCCAGACACATCACACGCTGCGAGAAGCGCATGACGGCGTGCATGATGTGTTCGATCATGATGATCGTGATGCCGGCCTCGTTGAGGCGGATCAGCAGATCGAGAACCTCGTCGATTTCCGATCCGGACAACCCGGCCATCGCCTCGTCGGAAATCAGCAGCTTGGGCTTGGCGGCCATCGCGCGCGCCAGTTCCATCTTGCGCAGCTCGACCTGCGACAGCTGGCTGGAGAGGATGCGTGCCTTGTCCTTCAGCCCCATGGTGCCGAGGATGCCAATCGCCTCGTCTTCGGTGGCGTCCGCGCTCAGGCCATGGCCGGCGCGGCCGAAATCGATCGCCACGAGCAGGTTTTCCAGCACCGTCATGCTCTTGAAGGGCCGCGGAATCTGGAAGCTGCGGGCGATGCCGCGACGCGTGCGCACGAACGCCGGCAGGCGCGATATCTCCTCGCCCGCGAACAGAATGGTGCCGCCGTCGTTGCGCAGCGCGCCCGAGACGCAGTTGATCAGGGTGGTCTTGCCCGAACCGTTGGGGCCGATCAGCCCGAAGCGCTCGCCTTGCGCGACGTCGACCGAAACGTCGTCGAGCGCGGTGAAGCCGCCGAACCGTTTCGACAGACCCGCGACCCGCAACAGCGGCGCGCTCACGAGCCGCCGCCCCGGGCGAGGCGAGCCCAGCCCTTTCTCAGGAGGCCGAGCAACCCCTCGGGCGCGCCGACCACGAACAGGATCAGCATGACGCCGAGCACCAGGACGTTGAGCTCCGACGATATGGTGACGGTCAGCGCCTGCTGGGTGACGCCCAGCACGATCGCGCCCAGCACGGGACCCGCCCAGTGGGAGGTGCCGCCGATCAGCGACATCGCCAGCGCCGAGACCGAGTAGTTCAGGTTGAAGGCCGAGGTGGTGTCGGCGAACTGCAGGTACATCGCCGAGGGCGCGCCCGCCGCGCACATCAGGGCGCCGGAAATCGAACAGGCCAGCAGCTTGAGCCGCAGGGTCGGCACGCCGGTGCATTCGGCCGCCGTTTCGTCGTCGCGGATGGCGCGCAGGCCACGCCCGATCCACGAACCCTGCACGTGGCGGGAAAGCGCCACCGCGACGATCACGAGAGCGACGCCGATCACGAACAGCATCTTGATGTAGGAATCGAACGGCTCCGTCACCGGCGGTCGCAGCACCTGGATGCCGGTGGCGCCGCCGACGTACTTCCAGTTGATGACCAGCGTCTCCAGGATGATCGTCATGGCGACCGTCGCGATCGAGAAGAAAATGCCGTGCAATCGCAGCGTCAGCAGGCCGGTGACGAAGCCGAGCAGGGCGCCCATGACGGCGGCTCCCGCCATCTGTACGAGAAGCGGCGCGCCCAACGCCTTGAACAGGAAGATCGCGGTGTAGACGCCGATGCCGAAGAAGGCGCTGGTGCCGAAATTCACGTAGCCTGCGTAGCCCCCGAGGATGTTCCACGCGGTGGCCAGCACGATGAACTGCAGGATGATGAAACCCGCGAAGAAGGCGTACTCGTTGCGGATCGCCAGCGTCAGGCCATAGGCGAGCGCCAGCACGCAGAGGGCGCCGATCCAGAAACCGTGGCGTCGCATGCTCATCGTCCGAACATTCCCTGCGGCCGGATCGCCAGCACGACCAGCAGCATCGCGAAGGAAATCGCCGGCGCCCACGAGGCGCCGTAGAGCGTCAGCACGATCGACTCGACGACGCCCAGCACGATGCCGGCCACCAGGGTGCCGTGCATGCTGCCGAGACCCGCCAACACCACGACGCAGAAGGTTCGTCCGATATAGACGCGATGGGTGGTGGGTTCGACCGGGCCGACGATGATGAGCAGCGCGCCGGCCACCGCCACGACGGCGGTGGCGATGCCGAACGCCAGTTGCTTGACCTTGAGCGGATTGGCTCCCATCAGGCGCAGCGCGATCTCGTCCTGGGCGACGGCACGGATCGCGCGACCCGAGAAGGTCAGCGAGAAATAGGCGGTGAGCGCCAGCGTCAGCGCCAGGGCGCCGCCGAACGCCGCGATCATCCGCATGGGTATGCGGACATCGCCGATGTCGATCGCCTTGCCGATATAGCCGGCCTGGACGGTGCGCTGGTCGACGCCGAACACCATGATGATGCCGACCTCGACGATGAACGTCACGCCGAAGAAGAAAGCGAGGCCGCGCACGCCCGCGTCCGAGCCGCGCTTCTCGAACGTCTCGAAGTAGACACGATAGGCAACGACGCCCAGCACGTAGAACAGTGGCGTCAGGACGATGCCCGCGACGATCGGATCCCAGCCGGCCTGGTTCAGCGCGTAGGCGCCGTAGGCGCCCAGCACGAGGAATGCCGGATGGGCGACATGGGGCACGTCGAGCAGGCCGAACGATACGGACAGGCCGATGCTGACGGCGGCGTAGAAGCAACCCAGCATGACGCCCAGCACGACGGCGTCGAGCAGCAACTCGAATGAAAACACGGGGACTCCGGGCGCGAGGGAAGCGGGAGGCGCGACCGCGGGCCGCGCCTCCCGGCGTCCGGGGCTACTGGCGCGCCTTTTCGAACGGCACGACGACGTCGCCCGTCTTGAAGGCCTCGGGCAGCAGGATGATCTGCTTTCCGGGCTGCCGGAACTGCTCGATGTTCTTGTCGACGACGCCGCGGAACTGGGCGAGCAGCGTGGTCGACACCTTGCGCTCGCCGTCGGCCGCGAACTCCATCGGTCCGACGATCGACTGGATCGTGTTGGCGCGCAGGTAGGCCGCCAGTGTCTTGTGGTCGAGCGATTTGGTCGCGTGCGCGGCCTGTTCGACCATCTGGCCCATCGCGTAGCCGAACGGCGCTAGGTAGTAGCCGAGCGGATCGACTTTCGCCTCGACGGCGCGCTTCTGGTACTTCTCGAAGAACGCCTTGGCGCCGGGGAAGTCCATGCTCTTCTCGGGCAGGTAGCTGTTGTAGTTGACCACGCCGTTCATCAGCGAGCCCATCGACTCCATGATGTTGCTGAACTGCAACCCGACCATGCCGCCGCCGAAAATCTTGACGCTCGGGCCGACGCCGATCTCCTGGACCGCCCGCAGCAGGCCGACCGAATCGGGCGGGTAGGACATCACGAACACCATGTCGGCCTTCGAGGCCTTGATGGCGCGGACCATCGAGGAGAACTCGACGGTCGCCGGCGGATAGTTCTGCTCGTAGACGACCGTGATGTTCTTCTCGGCGGCGATGCCCTTGGCGATCTTGGCGAGATTCTGGGCGAACTCCTGGTCGGCGGCGATGATGGCGATCGTCTTGGCGCCGTGCTTGATGCCGAGATCGACGAAATTGCGCGGCCAGGTGTCGGCGGGACCCCACGGCGCGTTGTTGAACCACATGTCGTGCTTGACTGTGTGGTTGACCTGGAACGAGAAGTTGCCGATCAGCAGCAGGCCGCGTTGCTTGACCATCGGCATCAACGGCGCGGTCGGCACGGTGGCGTAGGGCGCGAACAGCAGGTCGACCTTGTCGACGTCGAGCAGCTTGGCGTAGATCGCGGGCGTCTCGGAGGCGCTCGACTTGTCGTCGTAGACCACCAGCTCGACCTTGCGGCCGAGCAACCCACCCTTGGCGTTGATGTCGTCGCGCCACACCTCGATACCCACCAGCGAGGACTTGCCGCCGGCCGCCAGACCACCGGTGAGCGGCATGCTCATGCCGATCTTGATCGGACCCTGTTGCGCGATGGCCGGCATGCCGAGGCCGATGGCGGCGAGCGCCGCGGCGGCGGCGCCCTTGATGAGATCCAGTCGTTTCATCGTTCGTTTCCTCCCGGATGAGCGCCTTGTGGCGTCTCGTTTTCGTTGGATGCCGCGTGGCATTGGCCGGCACAATGGACGGGCGCTTCGAAGCTTGTCAAACGCCACGAGGGCGGGAGGCGCTTCAGTGCCCGCCGGCACGCGCGATGGCGGCGGGATCGGCGCCGACGCGGCCAGTGCGGCGGTCGGCGGCGCCTTCGCGCGCCAGGGAAAAGTCGAACCGGATGTTCGGCAGGTTCGCGATCGGGCATTCGTTGTCGGCGGGTTTCACCTCCGCCACGAGATCGGCCGAGGAACCGAACACGACGTCGTCGGCGAGATGCGCGTCGCCCTTGAGGTAAAGCGCCGTGACCAGCTCGCGATAGCCCGGCGCGCCGATCAGGAAGTGGATGTGGGCGGGCCGCATGCCGTGCCGCCCTTGCGACACGACCATCTTGCCGACCGGGCCATCCATCGGGATCGAATAGCCGATCGGCGCGACCGAACGCAGGCAGTAGACGCCCTTCTCGTCGGTCCGGAAGACACCGCGATAGTCGGTCCCCGTCGGATCGACCTGCACGTCGTAGAGGCCGGTGCCGCTGGTCTGCCACACCGAGACGGTGGCGTTGGCGAGCGGCGTTCCATCGACGTTGACGACGCGGCCCCACATCGCGACTTCCTGGCCGTCGATGGCGTTCGCGATCTGGGCGCCGGTCGGCAGCGACGGGGCGTTCTCGCGGTAGAATGGACCCAGCAGGCTGGTGCGGGTGCCGTCCTCGATCGCGGTCCGGTCGTGCATGGCGTTGACCAGCGCCGACAGACCCAGCGTGTCGGAGAGGAGAATGAACTCCTGGCGGTCGGGCGTGCATTTCTGGCCGACCTGGGTCATGAACTCGATGCCCTTGATCCATTCCGCCGGCTTGAGGTCGACCTCGCGCGCGAAGGCATGGAGATGGCGCACCGCGCTCTCCATGATCTCCCGCATGCGGGCGTCGGGCGTCGTGGACATCTGGTCGATCACGGCGTCGGTCACGGTATCGGCGGTGATTTCCCGCATCGTCGTCTCCTGTGGCAGATCGTTTCGCGCGGTCACGCGGTTTCGGTCGGAATGCGGCCCAGCGCGGCCAGTATCCGCGCCGGCGTGAAGGGCTGCGCGAACACGCGCGCGCCGAGCGGGCGCAGCGCGTCGTTGATGGCGTTCATGATGGCGGCGGGCGCGCCGGCGGTGCCGGCCTCGCCCGCGCCCTTGGCGCCAAGAGCGGATTCACGCGTCGGCGTCTCGACGTGGCCGACCTCGATGTCGGGCATTTCGGCCGCCATCGGCGTCAGATAGTCGGCCATCGAGCCCATCAGCAGATGGCCGTCCGGCGAGTAGACGCAGTGCTCGTAGAGGGCGCCGCCGATACCCTGAACCACGCCGCCGCGCACCTGCTCGTCGACCAGCATCGGGTTGATCACCCGGCCGCAATCCTCGACGCACCAGTGCTTCAGGAGGTTCACCATGCCGGTGTCGATGTCGACCTCCAGCCAGCTGGCCTGGATGCCGTTGGTGAAGGCGAAGGGGAACTGCGTGGTGATGAAGTGACGGGTCTGCATCAGCTCGCGCGGCAGTTCGGCGGGCAGGGTGTCGCCGCGGAAATAGACGATGCGGCCCAGTTCCGACAACGGCATGCGGACGGCACCACCGGCCCGGTCGACGATGTTGCCCATGACGATGTCGAGCGTGTCGGGCGCCGCTTGCAACATCGACCCGGCGACCACGAGTGCCGCCTCCTTCGTGGCGCGGCCGGCGCGCAGCGCCGCCTCGCCGCCGATGCCTGCACCACGACAGGCCCAGGTGCCGCCGCCGTAGGGCGTCGCCAGCGTGTCGCCGGTGACGACCCGGACCGAGGACATCGGCACGCCGACCGCTTCGGCGACGATCTGGGCGATGATCGCCTCGGTGCCCTGACCCTGCTCGGTGACGCCTGTGGCGGCGAGCACGGTGCCATCGGGATCGATCCGCACCGTGCAGCCGTCTTGCGCGGAGATGCGCGCGCCACCGATGCCGTACATGAAGGGCGAGGGGTTGGTGAGCTCGATGAAGCTGGCGAAGCCGATGCCGCGATGGATACCGCGCGCCCGCGCCGCGACCTGGTCGGCGCGCAGGGCGGGATAGTCGATCATCTTCCGGAGCGCTTCCAGCGACTCGACGTGCGAGAGACCCTCGAATTTCATGCCGGCGGGCGAGGTGCGCGGATAGGAACCGTCCGCCATCAGGTTCTTCAGACGGAAATCGAGCGGGTCCATGCCGAGCGCCTCGGCGGCCAGATCGACCAGCCCTTCGGTCACCGCGGTGGCGATCGGATGGCCGACGGCGCGGTACTGGCAGGTCGGCGTCTTGTTCTGCAGCACGACGGTCGTCCTGGCCCGGTAGTGCGCGAAATCGTAGGGGCCGCCGATCAGGTTCACGACCTGGTTGCCTTCGACCGCGCTGGTACGGGGATAGACGGAGTAGGGGCCGATGCCGGTCAGATCGTCGATGTCGAAGGCGAGGATACGTCCCGCGGCGTCGACCGCCAGCCGGCCCTCGATCCGGTGATCGCGGGCATGGATGTCGCTGGAGAAACTCTCCAGCCGGTCGGCGATGAACTTGACGGGACGTCCCATCAGTTTCGCGATGACGGCGACGGCCATCTCGTCGGGATAGACATGCACCTTGATGCCGTAGGAACCGCCGACGTCGCCGCAGATCACGCGCACGTCGGCCTCCGGCAGGCGCAGGTGGCGCGCCAGCACGTCGCGGATCATGTGCGGCGCCTGGGTCGAGTGGTGGACCACGAGCTGACCGGTGGCGCGGTTGAAGTCGGCCAGGATCGAGCGCGGTTCGAGCGTCACGCCGGTGTGCCGGCCGGTGTGGAACGTGGCGGACACGACCTTGTGGGCGGTCCGGAACGCGGCCTCGACGTCGCCGCTCTCGTTGGTCCGCTCGAACACGAGATTGTCGCCGAGGTCGGCGTGGATGACCGGTGTCGCCGGATCGAGCGCGGTTTCCATGTCGGTCACGGCAGGCAGCGGTTCGTAGTCGACGACCACGCGCGCGGCGGCATCCTCGGCCAGGGCGCGCGTCTCGGCGACGACGGCCACGATAGCCTCGCCGGCCCATGTCGCGACGTCGAGCGGCAATGGCCTTTGTGGCGCCGACTTCATGCCCTTGAGATGGGCGAGCACCGCTACCCACGGTTCGCAATGCGGCGCCAGATCGGCGCCGGTGAACGCCTTGACCACGCCGGGAATCGAGAGCGCGGCGGACACGTCTATCCGGACAATGCGGGCGTGCGGGTGCGGGCTGCGCACGAAGGCGGCGTGCAGCATGCGCGGCAAGATCACGTCGTCGACGTAGCGGGCGGCCCCTTCGACCAGCTTGCGGATGTTGGGGCGCGGGACCGAGCGGCCGATATAGGAGTTCGGGCGGTCGAGCGAACGGGGATCGACGATGTCGTTCATGACCGACCCTTTCCGGCGCGTGCCGTGGCGACGGTCTCGATGGCGTCGACGATGGCGTGATAGCCGGTGCAACGGCAGTAGTTGCCCGCGATGTGCTCGCGGATGGCCTCGCGCGAGGGCACTGCCCCGTCGCGCGCGGCGGCCGACAACAGGTCCGCGGCGGTTAACAGCATCGCGGGCGTGCAGAAACCGCACTGGGCGGCGTTGCGTTCGACGAAAGCGGTCTGGAGATCGGCGATCTCGCCGCTCTCGGTCAGCCCCTCGATGGTTTCCACGGTGGCGCCGTCGAGCGAGGCCGCCAGCACCAGGCATCCCCGAACGATGACGCCATCCACGCGCACCGTGCAGGCACCGCACACGCCGTGCTCGCAGCCGGTGTGGGTGCCGGTCAGGCCGAGATCGAGCCGCAGGAAGTCGACGAGGTGACGGCGGGCTTCGACCCGGCGCGCGACCCGCTCGCCGTTGACGGACAGGGTGACGTCGACCGAGGTACTCATCTGGCGTCTCGCGCGTCGATCAGAGAGTTCACGGCGCGCGCCAGCAGCACCCGCGCCAGCTGGCGCTTGAAGGCCGGGCCTCCATGCTGGTCCGACGGCGGATCGAGGTCGCCGTCCAGCGCGGCCTGCGCCGCGGCGAGAGCGGCGGCGCCGCCGACGGCAAGGCACGCCGCCGCGCGTGTCG
Source organism: Caenispirillum bisanense (assembly GCA_945878895.1). GTDB lineage: Bacteria > Pseudomonadota > Alphaproteobacteria > Reyranellales > Reyranellaceae > CAMDVZ01. Next base: position 11,857 of record CAMDVZ010000062.1, read on the forward strand.
CGAGGATGGGCCTGTCTCCGACGCCAAAGAACACGGGGCGAGGATCGTGCGTCGGCGTGCCCGGTCCGGCCGCGAGCACGATGCCCGCCATTGCGTAGTCGCCGGAGCGTCGCGCCAGCTCGTGGATCACCGTGCGCCGGCCGGGCATCGGGCGGAACTCGACGGCCGCGATCAGTTCGTCCCCGGCGAGGGCGGTCGTGAACAGGCCGGTGAGAAAATCGCGAGCCGCGATGCGCCGTTCGCCCGCCGGACCGACGGCGATCACGACGGCGTCGAGCGCGACGCAGACCGCCGGCAGCTCGGCTGCTGGATCGGCGTACGCGAGCGAACCGCCGATCGTGCCGCGATTGCGGATGGCGGGATGCGCGATCAACCCGACGGCGTCCGCCAACACGGGAACACGGACCCGAACCAGCGCGTCGCGGCCGAGCTCGGCGTGGGTGGTCAGGGCGCCGACCCGCAACGCGCCGTCCGCGACAAGCCGGATGCCGCGCAACGCATCGACGCGCGTGATGTCGATCAGGGTGCCGGGATCGGAAAGCCGGAATGCCAGCGTCGGCAGCAGGCTTTGCCCGCCCGCCAGCACGCGCGCGTCGGGGCCGGCATTGGCGCGCAGACGGAAGACGTCCGGCATGTCCATGGCGCGGACATAGCCGAGTGGCGGTGATTTCATGCGGCGGCGCTCCCGGTCGGCCGCTCGTGGATGCCGGCGGCCGTTGCCGGCACGCTATCGCGGCCCAACGCGGGCCGCAACGGATCGTCAGGTCTCGGCGCCGCCATTGACCTGGATCATCTGGCCGTTGATGAAGGCGCCACCGTCGGACACCAGCAGGCGCAACGTCGAGGCGACTTCGTCGGGTGTGCCCAGGCGTCCGACCGGAACGCGGCCGACCATGGATTGCACGTGATGGGCAGACGCCGCGTCGTCGCGATCGCCGGCGATCGGGCCGGGCGAGATGGCGTTGGTCGTAATGCCCTTGGGCGCGAACTCCATCGCGAGCGCCTTGGTCAGCCCCCAGACGCCGTGCTTGGCGACCGACACGGACGCCCGCCCGGCGTAGCCATGGATCGCGTTCATGCCCGTGAAATTGACGATGCGGCCCCAGCCGCGCTCCACCATCCTGGGCAGACAGGCGCGCGCCAGCCAGATCGCGGCATCCATGTCGACGGCGATCACGCGGCGCCATTCCTCGTCGGTCGTTTCGAGGAACGGCTTGCCCGGCCGCAGGGCCGCGTTGTTGACCAGCACGTCGATGGCGCCGAACCGCGCGATGCCTTCGAACGCGACTCGTGTGCATTCGGCGGGCGATCCGACGTCGCCCATCGCAACCAGCGCCTCGACGCCGAGCGCCCGCGCCTCGGTCGCGACCGCCTCGCAGGCGGCCCGGTTGGCCGACCCGTTGACGACGACGTTGAAGCCGTCGCGCGCCAGACCGAGCGCGCAGGCGCGCCCGATGTTGCGGCCCGCGCCCGTGATCAGGGCCGTCTTGCGTGGCGTGGCCATCGTTGTTCCTTGGTTTTGTGTACTGCTCAGACCACGCGCCGCTGGCGCAAGCCGTCGATGGCCGCCTCGTCGTAGCCGATGCTTCGCAGGACATCGTCGGTGTGCTGGCCGAGGTCGGGCGTCGGCTGGAGCGCCGCGGGCTGCGGTGCGGCGCTCAGGTTGATCGGCTGGCCGACCACCTTGATTTCGCCGAGCTTCGGATGATGGACCGGCCTCGCGATTCCGAGATGCTGGACCTGCGGCTCGGCGAAGGTCTGGTCGATGCTGTTGATCGGCCCGCAGGGAACGCCGGCCTTGTTGAGCAGCGCGATCCAGTGGTCGTTGGAGTTGGTGCGGGTGACCGCCGCGATGCGTTCGTTCAGCGCCTTGCGGTTCTGCGAGCGCAGGCCCGGCGTGGCGTGTTCGGGGTGGTCGATCAGTTCCCTGGCGCCGAGTGCCTCGGCGAACCGCTTCCACATCGTGTCGCCGGCGGCGGCGATGTTGATGTGACCATCGGTGGTCGGGAACACGCCGGTGGGGATCGAGGTTGGATGGTCGTTGCCGGCCTGCTTGGCGACCTCGCCCTTCATCAGCCAGCGGGCGGCCTGGAAGTCGAGCATGAAGATCTGCGCTTCGATCAGCGAGGTATGGACCCATTGGCCCGTGCCGGTCGATTCGCGCTGCAGCAGGGCGATCAGGATCGCCTGGGCGAGCAGCAGCCCCGACGTGAGGTCCGCGATCGGAATACCGACCCGCATGGGCCCGCGACCGGGCTCGCCGGTGATCGACATCAGGCCGCCCATGCCCTGGGCGATCTGGTCGACGCCGGGACGGGCAGCGTCTGGCCCGGTCTGGCCGAAGCCGGCGATCGAGCCGTAGACGATGCGCGGATTGATCTTCGCCACCGCGTCGTAGTCCACGCCGAGCTGGTACTTCACGTCGGAACGGTAGTTCTCGACGATCACGTCGGCTTGCGCCGCCAGCGTCATGAAGATCGCGCGTCCCTCGTCGGTCTTGAGGTTGAGCGTCATGGAGCGCTTGTTGCGATGAAGGTTCTGGAAATCGAACCCGTGGCGGGCACCGCCCATCGTGTCGGCCTTGCCGTCGCCCGGCGGCTCGATCTTGATCACCCTGGCGCCCCAGTCCGCCAGTTGGCGGACCGCGGTCGGACCCGCCCGGTGCGCCGTCAGGTCGAGCACCGAGATGTGGGACAGCGGCAAACCGGTCATGGCTATTTCCCCGTGAAGGCGGGTTTGCGCTTTTCCATGAAGGCGCGGCGGCCTTCCTCGTAGTCCTTGCTGTTGAAGCAGGCCTCGGCCATGCGCTCGAGTTTCGCGTGGTCCTGTGCGGTTTCCGCCTTGGCGATCTCGCGGCCGGAGGCCTTGGCGAGCGCGATGGTCAGCGGCGCGTTCTCGCCGATCTGTTTCGTTGCCTCGGCGACCACCGCGTCGAGGTCGGCATCGGCGCAGACCTTGTTGACCAGACCGATGTCGAGTGCCTCGGCGCTGGAATATTGCCGCGCCGTGAACAGCATCTCCATCGCCCGCGGCAGACCCACGATGTGGGACATCCGCTGGATGCGCAGGAAACCGTAGCCCAGACCCAGACGCGCCGCGGGCACGCCGAACCGGGCGCCCTCGTTGCAGAAACGCATGTCGCAGCATGCCGCGATATTCATCCCGCCGCCGATGCAGTAGCCCGTGATCTTCGCGATCGTCGGCTTGGGGAAGTCGTACAGCGCCTCGTAGCCGCGGCCGGAGATCTCGTTGTAGCGCTCCTGCGCCTCGGCGTTGGCGCGCTCGCTCTCGAATTTCGAGATGTCGGCTCCCGAGACGAACGCCTTGCCGCCGGTGCCGCTCACGACCACGCAACGGACGGCGTCGTCGGCCTCGAATTCCTGCAGGACGCTGAACAGCTTGTCCCACATGTCGAGCGACACCGCGTTCAGCTTCGCGGGGTTGTTGAAGACAACGTGGCCGATATTGCCTTCGCGGCGGCCATAGAGCTTTTCGTCGGTCATTGGTTTCCTCCGGTCCGGAGGTTTATAGCGCGGCCGGGATGATTTGCAGCCGCCGTTCGGCTATGACGTGGCGGAAGAACGAAAAGGTCCGAGGGGCGGAACGTGGCGACGGTCGAGCTGAAGAACCTGACGAAGCGCTATGGCGACACCGCCGTCGTCGACGGCGTTTCGCTGCGCATCGGGCACGGCCAGCTGGTCTGTTTGCTGGGGCCCTCGGGTTGCGGCAAGACAACGACCTTGAGGCTGATCGCGGGCTTCGTGGAGCCAAGCGGCGGCGAGATCGTGGTCGGCGACCGGGTTCTGTCGTCGCCGACGCGTACGACGCCGCCCGAAGCGCGCAACATGTCGATGATCTTCCAGAGCTATGCATTGTGGCCGCACATGACGGTCGGCGAGAACGTCGCCTACGGCCTGAAGCTGCGCAAACTCGACGCCGCGGTGGTCAAGCAACGGGTCGGCGCGATCCTCTCCACGACCCGGCTGGAGAGCCTGATCGACCGCTATCCGGGCGAGCTGTCGGGCGGTCAGCAACACCGCGTGTCGCTGGCGCGCGCGCTGGTGGTCGAACCCGAGACCGTGTTGC
>CAMDVZ010000063.1 GCA_945878895.1 Caenispirillum bisanense
CTCCCAGGTGATCTGGCCGTCGTAGTGGGTGTGCACGTCGATGAAGCCGGGCGTCACGAGACGGTCGCGGGCGTCGATTTCCTCGCGACCGGCACCGTCGAAGCGGCCGATGGCGGCGATCTTGCCATCGAGGATCGCTATGTCGCCGCCGATCGGGGCCTCGCCGGTGCCGTCGAGAATGGTGCCGCCGCGCACCACCAGATCGAAGCGCTTTGTCATGTCCATGTCCTCGCGTGCTGATCAGTCCGGTTCATGTCTGGCCCTCGCGCCTGGCCGTGAGCGTCCAGCGCGGCCCCCCCCGTCAGGCGTTTCGGCTGGACGAGGACGTTTTGGGCTGGATGCGGCCCATTTCGCCTGGACGACAGCCGGTGTCGGCTGGATGACCGGGCTCCAAAGCTGGACAGCGCCGGTTCGCCGACGCGATTCCGTGAGTCAAATATGCATCCAGGGCAACGAGGCCTGGCGCACGTGCACCGCCGCGCCGGCCGATTCGCCCCGCGTCCGGCACTGTCATGCCGGATTTCGTGCGGAAACAGCAAGGCCTCGATCATGCGTGGAACATGGTGCCGTGCATGATCAAAGTCAATGCAATTATCTAATATATACATTATTTATGGCGACAGTCCAGCGCCCGCACCTCGCCATCCGGCGCCGAGGCGACCGGATGCCGGCATGGTCGCGAAACCCTCGCCGGGCAGCCGGGTCCCCGGGGGCGCGCTGGGCATTGGCCCCGTCGTGGCCGCTGGCGGACCTACGCGGCGTGGCCGTGGCGCAGGACGCGGCCGGGCATGACGGCGTCGGTCGCCAGCATGTCCTTGTTGTGCTGGCGGATCAGGACGCCGTTGACGATCACGGAGTCGACGCCCGTGGCGTCGGACACCAGACGGTCCGCGCCGCCGGGCAGATCGTTGACGCGGCGCAGCGCGCTCGGCGCCACGGTCTTCGGGTCGAACACGATCACGTCGGCGGGACGTCCGAGTGCCAGCAGGCCACGATCGGTGATGCCGAACAAGGTGGCGGGTCGCTGGGTCAGCATGTGAACGCCCTGCTCGAGCGTGAAGGCGCCCTTTTCGCGAACCCATTTGGCGAGGAAGAAGGTCGAGTAGCAGGCGTCGCACAGCTGGCTGGCATGCGCGCCGGCGTCGGACAGCGCCACCACGGTGTTGCCGTCCTTGAGCAGTTCCTCGACCTCGTCCTCGTCGTAGTTGATCAGCGCCACGCGGAAACGAGCTTCGAGATTGCAGTCGAGCGAGAGGTCGAGCGCGAAATCGAGCGGCGTCTTGCCGGCTTTCGCCGCGGCGTCGGGCAGCGGCTGTTCCTCGAGCGCCTTGTTGTTCGGCGACCAGGTGATGGTCGTGCGCTCCGCCCAGGTGCGCAGGAACGGCAGCAGATTGTCCTGCATCGTCTTGCGCCAGGCGGGGTCGCGGTAGGCGCGGACCCGCGCGCCGGGATTCGCCGTGTCCTCGGCCGCCAGCTCGTTGAACATCTTCATCGATTCGAACGGGAAGGGGCTCAGGAAGTTGAACTCGAAGAAGATCGGCCGACAGGCGACCTGCGGAATCACGTCCGCACCCTTGGCCTTCTCGCTCTCGGTGCGGTCGAGATACTTGCGATGGGAGCCTGGCCCGGCCAGACCGGCCAGCAACGCCGTCCAGGTCACGCGGATGCCGCGCTCGCGCGAAAGTTTCGACATCTCGTCGATGAAGAATTCCTTGCCGAAGGTGATCTGCATCAGCGGTGCGCCGGCATCGCGCGCGGCGGTCGCCAGCACGTCGATCTCGTCGTAGGAGGCCTGGCGGCTGGGCACGGGCTTGCCGGCGTAGCCGTTGTGCGTGATGGCCTTGGAGGTGGCGAAGCCGATGGCGCCGGCCTTCACCGCGTCCGACACGGTCTTGCGCATCGTCTCGACTTCCGCCGCGGTGGCTGGCCGTTCGGTCGAGGCGTCACCCATCGCGTGCAGGCGGACGGGCGTGTGGCCGACCAGGACGCCGAGGTTGATCGCGCTGCCGCTCTTTTCGAGCGCGTCGAGATATTGCGGGAAGCTCTCGAACGCCCAGTCGTAGCCGAGGCCGGCCTCGAGCGCCGAGAGGTTCATGCCCTCGACGTTCTCCAGCGTCTGCATGATCAGCTTGCGGTCGGCCGGCCGTGTCGGGGCGACGCCGAAACCACAATTCCCCATCACCGCCGTCGTGACGCCGTGCCAGGGCGAGATGGTCGCTCCCCGGTCCCAGAGAATCTGGGCGTCGTAGTGGGTGTGGACGTCGACGAAGCCCGGTGCCACGACCTGGCCGGTGGCGTCGATGGTGCGCGCTGCACTACCTTCGGCCCTGCCCAACGCGACGATCTTGCCGTCCTTGATGCCGACATCGCCCTTGAAGGAGGCCTTGCCGGAACCATCGACGATGTCGCCGCCGACGATCTTGATGTCGTATTCCATGGAACGACTCCGCCTGAACGCTGGTTTGATGAATGGGGGTTTATCATGCCGACGCGGCGCGGTCCGGGCAATGGTCCGGGTGCCGCGTCGCGTTCAGGGCACGCATGCGGTGGCTACTTGGACGCCAGCGCCCCGATCTTCGCGAAGTCGATGGCCTTGACGTAGGCGTCGACCTGGTCGCGCGGCACGTGGGGTTCCTGCCACGAGACGCTCACGAACAGGTTGTTCGGCAGAAGGAACCAGAGCTCGGTGATGGCGCCGCTCTTGCCTTCCATCGCGTCGCGGCCGCCGACCTGCTTGCGGGTAAATCCTTTGGCCGTGCGCTTGGCTTCGTCGTTCCAGAGTTCGATCGGATAGCGGGCCGTTCCGTCGGGGTTGTTGGCGACGGCGATCATGATCGAATCGAGGTTTGCGGTGTGTTTGCCGAGCCGATACTGGCGAAAACCCGACACGACCCGTCCCGACATCGCCGAATCCGACACCTCGGTTTCTGGCTTCGCCGCCGTCCAGCCGGCGCGGGCGTCGGGCAGGGCCGCGCCATACGCTTCGGCGCGCTTTTGCCATGCCGCCATCGGCGAGCCTGGGGGCGGGCCAGCCGGCGCCGCGGGGGTGGCCACCGGCGCGGGTTTGGCCGCGACGACTGGAGCCGCGACGCAGGCCGGGGCGGCGGCCGCGAACGCGAATGTCGGCGACACCGGGCTCGACCACGGGTTGGACGCCACGCCATTGCGCTCGGCGCCTTCGAAGCGCGTGCAGCCGTCGGCTACGTGCACGGTCACGACGCCGCCGGCGTCGCCCACCTTCCCGGCATGTCGGGCCGCGCGGCACGTGGTCGAGTCGAACGAATAGCGCTCGATGCCGTATATCGATCCCGATGCCTTCACCGCGTCGGCGGTGCAATTGCAGGTCAGCGCCTAGCCTGGCGTCTTCACGTTGCCGGCGTTCATGGAGCGCGGACAGTCGGCGACGTTGGCCGGAGGCGCGGCGGGCGCGCCAGCGGCGACGATCGGCTTTGGCGCGGCGGCGACGCTGGCGAGGCCGCAGGCCGGCGCCGGGTGGGCGAAGACCACGGTCTTGGGTGCCGGGCTGCCCCAGGCCGCCGACTTGATACCGTTGGAGTCCGAGCCGGTGGAGGCCGGGCAGCCCTCCACGACGTGGAACACGATCGGACCACCGGCCACGGCGACCGCGCCGGCATGCGCCGCGGCGCGGCAGATGGAGGAGTCCGGCGTATAGCGCGCGGTACCGTAGAGGAAACCCATGCCGCCGATCTTGTCGGCCGCGCAGGTGCAGGTCTGGGCCGTGCCCGGTGCCAGCGCCATCGCGTTGGCGGGACAGGCGTCGGCGGGGTTGCCGGTCGGCTTGGGCGCAGCGCCGGCGGGAGCAGCGGCCTGGGTCGGGGCCGCGGCGGCGCTGCTGCCGGGCTTCAGGGCGTCGGCCACGGTGGCGAGGCCGCAGGCAGGCGCCGGCTTGGCGAAAGCGAAGGTCTTGGCCGTCGCCTGTCCCCAGTTGTTGGAGCGCATCTCGTTGGCCGAGGAACCCACGAAGGTCGGGCATCCGTCCGCGCCGTGCACGGTAATCGTCCCGCCGGTCTCCTTGACGGCGCCGGCATGGAGGGCGGCGCGGCAGACCGAGGAGTCGTCGGTGTAGCGGGCGGATCCGAAGACAGCCCCGGCCTTGAGCGACTCGGGCGAGCAGCGGCACGTCAGCGATGCGTCCTTGCCCACCGTCGCAGCGCTGCGCGGACAGTCGCTTTGCGCCCAAGCGGGCGCCGCGATCATCGGCAGTGAAACACAAAGCGCGACCAAGGCCACGACGACATTTCGCCAGATCATATTGCTGCCCCTGCAACGATTCATCGACCGGATACTGGCCCGAGCATCTCCCGCTCGCCGAAAACCGGCAATCGTAAAAATTCAGGGTGCCGGCCGTCGCCGCAGGCTCTAGAACGAGCCGGCAAACCGGTATCGAGGGAGCGTCGGATGGCGTCGAAGCACAGGATCGCGGTGATCGCGGGCGATGGAATCGGCAACGAAGTGGTGCCGGCCGGCATCGAGGTGCTGGAGGCCGTCGGGCGCCGGTTCGGCATCGAGTACGAGTGGACCGAGTTCGACTGGAGCTGCGAGCGTTACGCCAAGACCGGCGAGATGATGCCCAAGGACGGGCTCGACCAGCTCAAACCCTACGAGTCGATCTTTCTCGGCGCGGTCGGCTGGCCCGGCGTGCCCGATCACGTGTCGCTGTGGGGCTTGCTGATCCCGATCCGCCGTGGTTTCGACCAGTACGCCAACGTACGGCCGGTGCGCCTGTTCGAGGGCGTGCAGTGCCCGCTGGCGGGCCGCAAGGCCGGCGAGATCGATTTCTACGTCGTGCGCGAGAACACCGAGGGCGAGTATTCCTCGCTGGGCGGCCGCATGCTGGAAGGCACCGACCGCGAGTTCGTGGTCCAGGAGGCGGTCTTCACCCGCGTCGGCACCGACCGCATCATGAAGTACGCCTTCGAGATGGCGAAGGGCCGCAAGCGCAAGCACGTCACGTCGGCGACCAAATCCAACGGCATCATCTACTCGATGCCCTACTGGGACGAGCGGTTCGCCGAGATGGCGAAGAACTATCCCGGCGTGACGACCGACCAGTTCCACATCGACATCCTGACCGCCCATTTCGTGCGCAACCCGCACTGGTTCGACGTCGTGGTCGGCTCCAACCTGTTCGGCGACATTCTTTCGGACCTCGGCCCGGCCGTGGTTGGCTCGATCGGCATCGCGCCGTCGGGCAACATCAACCCCGAGCGCGTCTACCCCTCGATGTTCGAGCCGGTACATGGCTCGGCCCCGGACATCGCCGGCAAGGGTATCTGCAATCCGATCGGCCAGGTGTGGTCGGGCGCGATGATGCTGGAACATCTCGGTCACAAGGACGCCGCCGACGCCATCGTGCGGGCGATCGAGACGGTGCTGGCCGGCGGCGGCCCCAAGACGCCCGATCTCGGCGGCAACGGCGGCACGAAGGATCTGACGCGGGCGCTGGTCGACGCCGTCAAGACCGCCTGATCGCCCGATCATGACGGCGCTCAAACGGCTCCTCGACGGCTTTGCAGGCTTCCGCGAGGATTTCTGGCCGGACAACCAGCCGCTGTTCGACCGGTTGGTGAACCAGGGCCAGCAGCCCAAGGTGCTGCTGGTGGCGTGTTCGGATTCGCGCGTCGATCCGGGCATTCTGACCCGCACGACGCCGGGCGATCTCTTCATCGTGCGCAACGTGGCGGCGATCGTGCCGCCCTATTCGCCGGACCGGAACTACCACGGCACCAGCGCCGCGCTGGAGTTCGGCGTGCGTGGCCTGAAGGTCGAGCATATCGTCGTGCTCGGCCACGCGCTGTGCGGCGGCATCCGGGCGTTGCTGAACGAAGGCGACGCGGAGATCGCCGCCTATGAGTTTCTCGGGCCATGGACGGATATCGTCCGCCGCGCGGCCGACGCGGTGCGGCTGGGCGTGCCGCCCAACGCCTCGTTCGACGAGCAACGCGCGGTGGAGCAGGCCGCCGTCATCGTGTCGCTGGGCAACGTGATGTCGTTTCCGTGGGTGCGGGAGGGCGTCGCGGCCGGCACCCTGTCGGTCCACGGCTGGTACTTCGATCTGCGCACCGGCGAGCTTTATGCTTTCGATCCCGAGCAGGCCCGCTTCGAGCCGACGCGGACGCGGCCGGAAGCCGACTGGCTGTCGATCGGCCATCGCGCCGACGATTTCCGGGCCGAGAACGACCGGCTGCTGGGTCGCTACGTCGAGGGCCTGCGCCTGACCATCGCCGGGCCGCCGCTGGTCGATTGAGGCCTCAGCCGTCGCTGGATTTCGAGGCTGCGGCGATACCGGCCTCGTCCAACCCCAGCGACCGAAGCGTTTCGGCGGTGTGCTCGCCCAAGCCGGGCGAGAAATCGCGGGCGCGCGTTTCGGCTTTCGAGAGCCGGAAGGGCAGGCTGGCGATGTCGATGGGACCGCCGGCGTCGGTCACCGTCTGGCGCACGCCGCGATGGGCCGATTGTGGATCGTCCATGGCCTCGGCGACGGTCCGGTAACGCGACGCCGGCACGCCATTGTCCTTGAACGCCTTCATGACGGTGTCGGTCGATTGATCGCTCGACCAACCCTCGAAAGCGTCGACGAACGCACCCCAGTTGTCACGGCGGTTCTGGTAGACCTTGAAGCGCGGGTCCTCGATCCAGTCCGGCCGACCGGCGGCCTTGCACAGGCCCTGGAAGGTGCGCTCGTTGGCGACCGCCGGCATGACGAACCCGTCCCTTGTGGCGATCGGCCCGAACATTGGCCGGCTGGGCATGGTGTAGGGCGCCTGGGCGCGCATGAACTCCGTCATCAGCATCGTCAGCATCGTCTCCTGCATGGAGACGTCGACCAGCTGACCGACGCCGGTCGTGTGGCGCTGGTTCAACGCGGTCATGATGCCGCCGAAGGCGTAGGTCCCGGTGACGAAATCGGCGAAGAACACCCCGCTGTTGTCGGGCCGCGTGCGACCGGGCTGGTAGCTGATGTGGGCGAGATCGAAGCCGGAGGCGGCGTGGATCACCGGCGCGTAGGCCGGCAGTTCCGCCGACGGGCCGGTCTGGCCGTAGCCCGAAATCGCACAATAGATCAAGTCGGGCTTGATCTTGCAGAGTGAGTCGTAGTCAAGGCCGAGTCGTTTCATGACGCCGGGGCGATAGTTCTCGACCACGATGTCGGTGGTGGCGACCAGCTTCCGGATCGCCTCGAGCGCTGCGGGATTCTTGAGATCGAGTGTCACCGAGCGTTTGCCGGCGTTGAGAAAAGCGAAGGTGCCGCTGGCGCCGTTCCGCAGCGGCGGCCGCGAGCGCATCATGTCGCCCTCGGGCGGTTCCACCTTGAAGACGGTGGCACCGAGGTCGGCCAGCATGCGGGTGCAATGGGGACCCGCGATCGTGCTGGTGAAATCGAGCACCCGGATGCCGGCCAGCGCGTCGGTTTTCTTGATTGTCATGTCGGTCTACCGTCCCAGAAGCACGAGCACGACGCCACCGACCACCAGCACGCTGCCGATGATCTCGCCGACGCTTGGTTTCTCGTGGAGCATGAAGTGACTGGCGATGAAGGTGAAGACCAGTTCGACCTGACCCAGGGCCCGAACCAGCGCCGGGTTTTGCAGCGCGAACCCCATCGCCCAGAACGCCGATCCCGAAACGCTGAGCAGGCCCACGAAAGCCGAAGACCGCCAGGTGGTCACGACCTTCACGATCTGTCCCGGATCGCGCAGCATCAGCCAGGCGCCCATGGTGACCGTCTGCAAGGTGTTCATGAGCGCCAGCGTGAAGATCGCTCGCACCATGAAATCGCCGGACGGCAGCGCGAGAACGCCCTGGCGGATCGAAAGCGCCGCGACCCCGAAAATGCCGCCCGCGACGATGCCGATGATCGCCGCCTTCTGCGTCCAGCCCGCCACGATACTCCGAAGGCTCCTGGCGTCGCCTTTGGTCGAGAGCACCAGCACGCCGACCAGGCACACCACGATGCCGCCCCACGCCAGCAGTCCCAGATGATCGCCCAGCAGCAAGGTGCCGAACAGCGCCAGCTGCACCGTTTCCGTCTTGGAATAGGCGGTACCGACCGCGAAATTGCGCAGCTCGAAGGTCCAGATCAGCAAGGAGGTGGCGACGATCTGCGCCACGCCGCCGAGTGCCGCCCAGCCGACGAAGGCCCAGTTCCAGTCCGGCAGGACACGGCCGCCGACCGTGACCAGCAGCACGATCATCAGCACCGAGACCGGCGCGCCGTAGAGATAGCGGACGAAATTGGCGCCATCGGTGCTGAGCAGCGCCTTGAGTTTTTGCTGCAAGGCCGTGCGCCACGCCTGGCAGGCCGCCGCGGCGATGGCGATGGGTATCCAGAGTTCCACGGGGCCCAGCCTTCTGATAGCGTCTTGGCGCCGGGACTGTATCGACCGGCGGCGCGTTCGTCCAAGCATGGCCGCGTCGAGGCGCGTGCATGCGTGCTCGCCCGCACCGGCGATCGGTGGCGGGCAACCAGTGTCGGCGGTTTGCGCCATCGATGGGCGGATCGTCCGGCGGGTCGGAGGACATCTTGGGAAAACTCATCGTCGCCGTGGCGCTCGCGATGGTCGCGCTCGCCGGTTCCGCCCACGCCCAGACCGGCAACTGGGCCGCCGTCGCCGTCGACGGCGTCACCAACGCGATGGGCGCCGCGGCGGCCGGCGGCTCCACCCGTGCCGACGTCGAGCGCCGGGCCATGTCCACGTGCGGCAAGCCGACCTGCCAGATCGCCGGCACGCAGCAGAACGGCTGCGCCGGGGCGATGCGCCTGAGCGCCGTCACGCGGCCGCAGAGCTGGACCGGGCGGACGCGGGCGGACTCGGCGCCGACACGCTTTCGGGCAACGGCGGCGACGACACCCTGTTCGGCGGAACCGTCGGCGCGGGCTTCTACAACCAGCTGTTCGGCGGCGGCGGCAACGACACGGCTTCCTATGTCGGCAACGCCGGCGCGATCTACGCCGATCTGGTTTCCGGCGGCGGCCACGTCGGCGGCGTGTTCAGCGATCTGTTGACCGGAATCGAGAACCTCGTTGGCGGCGACGGCAGCGACGTTCTGGTCGGCGACGGCCTCGCCAACATCCTGAACGGCGGCGTCGGCGCGACCGACGACCTGTTGTTCGGTGGTGGCGGCAACGACATTTTCATCGGCGGCGGCCACGCCGTCGCCAGCTTCAACCAGTTGTGGGGCGGCGACGGCATCGACACGGCCGACTACGGGGCCGAGACCGGCAACGTGTTCGTCGATCTGCGGGCGCCGGCCGGCCACATCGACACCGGTTCCGGGTATGTGCTCAACGACCTCATGAACGCGGTCGAGAACGCCATCGGCGGGGCCGGCAACGACATCCTTGTCGGCACCGATTCCGACGCGAACACGCTGTTCGGCGGCGGCGGCTACGATCTGCTGTTCGGTTTCGGCGGCGACGACATCCTGAATGGTGGCGTCGGCGGCACCGGCACCTACAACCAGCTGTGGGGCGACATCGGTTCCGATACCGCGTCCTACGCGTTCGCCACGACGATGGTCTACGCCGACCTCAACGTCGTGGCCGGTTGGGTCGACAACGGCTTGGGTCTGCTGGTCCTCAACGACGTCTACAACTCGGTCGAGAACCTGATCGGCGGTGGCGGCGCGGATTCGCTGGTCGGCGACGGCAACGCCAACACCTTGACCGGTGGCGTCGGGGCGGACTTGCTCTACGGCGGCGGCGGCACCGACCGGTTCGTCTACAAGGCGGCCACCGACAGCAACCTGACGACCGGCTACGACTCCATCGCCGATTTCGCGGCCGGAACAGAGAAGCTCGACTTCACGGCGCTGGGCATCACGTCGGCCGAGGTGACGATCATCGCCGCCGGAGGGTTCACCTCGGCGGTCTACGCCAACACCGACGGAATCGCGGGGGACGATCTGGCGCTGGTCGTGACCGGTGTCGCGGCCTCGATCACGATGGCGGATTTCCTGTTCTGAGGCGAGCGGGGAAGGGCCTCCTCGGGGCTGGGCAGGGCGCGGCGCCATCGGTATGGTGCGCGCCGACCGCGCGAGCGCGCGCGATACCCCCGAGGAGAGCAGTCTATGGCCAAGAAAAAGGCCGCCAAGGCGACGGCGACGAAGTTCCATCCCAACCCGACGCTCGACAAGTCGATGATGCCGAGCCGGCACACGACCGTCGGTCCGGAGCGGGCGCCGCACCGGTCCTATCTCTACGCCATGGGCCTGACCGAGAAGCAGATTTCCCAGCCGCTGGTCGGCGTCGCGACCTGCTGGAACGAAGCGGCTCCCTGCAACATCTCGCTCAACCGCCAGGCCCAGGCCGTCAAGATCGGCGTCGACAGGGCCGGCGGCACGCCGCGCGAGTTCACGACCATCACCGTCACCGACGGCATCGCGATGGGCCACCAGGGCATGAAGTCCTCGCTGGCCAGCCGCGACCTGATCGCCGATTCGGTGGAGCTGACCATGCGTGGCCATGGCTACGACGCCATGGTGACCCTGGCGGGCTGCGACAAGTCGCTGCCGGGCATGATGATGTCGATGCTGCGGCTGAACGTGCCCTCGGTGTTCATGTATGGCGGCACCATCCTGCCGGGCAAGTTTCGCGGTCGCGACATCACGGTGGTCGACGTGTTCGAGGGCGTCGGCATGCACGCCGCCGGCAAGTTCAGCGACGCCGACCTGCACGAGATGGAATGCGCGGCCTGTCCGTCGGCGGGCTCCTGCGGCGGTCAGTTCACCGCCAACACCATGGCCTGCGTGTCGGAGGCGATCGGGCTCGCGTTGCCCGGTTCGGCGGGTGCTCCGGCCCCCTACGAGAGCCGCGACGACTACGCGACGGCTTCGGGCGTGGCGGCGATGAACCTGCTGCGGCTCGGCATCCGGCCGCGCGACATCGCGACCCGCGAGGCGTTCGAGAACGCCGCCGTCGTGGTCGCCGCGACCGGTGGCTCGACCAACGCCGGCCTGCATCTGCCCGCGATGGCGCACGAGGCCGGCATCAAGTTCGACCTGCACGACGTGGCGCGCATCTTCAAGAAGACGCCCTATATCGCCGACCTAAAGCCGGGCGGAAAATACGTCGCGCTCGACCTCTTCGACGTCGGCGGCATTCCCGTCGTCATGAAGGAGCTGCTCGACAACGGACTGCTGCATGGCGATTGCATCACCGCAACGGGCAAGACGATTCGCGAGAACCTGAAGGACGTGAAATTCCCCGACGACCAGGACGTGGTCTACCGGGTGAAGAACTGCCTGACGCCGACCGGTGGCGTGGTGGGCCTGAAGGGAACGCTCGCACCCGACGGCGCGATCGTGAAGGTCGCGGGCATGCAGCGCCTGAAATTCACCGGTCCGGCGCGCTGCTTCGACAGCGAGGAGGCGGCGTTCCAGGCCGTGGTGAACAACAAGTTCAAGGAAGGCGACGTGCTCGTCATCCGCTACGAGGGACCGCGTGGCGGCCCAGGCATGCGCGAGATGCTGTCGACGACGGCGGCCCTCTATGGCCTCGGCGTCGGCGAGAAGGTGGCCTTGATCACCGACGGCCGCTTCTCCGGCGGCACCCGCGGTTTCTGCGTCGGGCATGTCGGACCGGAGGCCGCTGTCGGCGGTCCGATCGGCCTGCTGAAGAACGGCGACATGATCACCATCGACGCGGTCAAGGGCCGGCTCGATGTCGCGCTGACTGCCAAGGAGCTGAAGGCCCGCCTGAAAAAGTGGAAGCCGCGCAACAACGGCTACGGCTCGGGCGCGCTGTGGAAGTACGCCCAGCTGGTCGGCCCTGCGGTCGATGGCGCGCTGACCCATCCCGGCGCCAAGAAGGAAGGCATCGCCTTCGTCGATCTTTAGAGGTCGCTTCGACGACCGACGGAACGGCTCCCCGCGGGGAGCCGTTTTCGTTTTGAGCGCGCTGACATTCGTCGCCACGAGAGGTAGCCTTTGTTGGCGCCGCGCCGCGGCGAGGCGGACGAGGAGATCGGCATGGCGCGACTGGGGCGACGACAGGCGCTTGGCGGACTGGGAGGCGTGAGCGCGACGCTGGCGATGCCTGCACCAGCGCAACCGGCGTGGCCGAACAAGCCGGTGCGCATCGTCGTGCCCTTCAACGCGGGTGGCGCCATCGACGCGCTGGCGCGGGTGATCGCCGAACCGTTGACCGCGCGGCTCGGGCAGCAGGTGCTGGTCGATCCGAAACCGGGCGCCAACACCATCGTTGGCGCCGACATCGTCGCCAAGGCGGCGGCCGATGGGTACACGTTCCTGATTACGACGAACTCCACGCACACCAACAACCCCAGCCTCTACAAGAGCCTGCCGTTCGACGCCGCGAAAGACCTCGTGCCGGTGTCGCTGATCTCGCTCGGCTCGATCCTCGTGGCCACCAGGGCCGACGCGCCGTTCACCGACCTGAAGGGCATGGCGGCGTGGGCGAAGGGGCTGGGTCGGCCGGTGAGCTATGGCAGCTGGGGGATCGGTTCCAGCGGCCATCTCTACGGGCTGATGTTCGAGAAGGCGCTGGGCGGAACCTGGAGCCACGTGCCCTATCGCGGCGACGTGCCGGCCCTGCAGGACGTCGGCAACGGCACGCTCGACGTCACCTGGGCGAGCCCGACCAGCGCGAAAACCCAGATCGCGGCGGGGCGCGTCAAGGCCATCGCGGCGGCCGGTGCCCGGCGCGGCCTCGCGATGCCCGAGCTCGCGACCTTCGCGGAGCAGGGCGTCGGTGGCTTCGAGTTGCGCCTGTTCGTGGCGGCCTACGCGCCGGCCGGAACACCGGCGGTGATCGTCGATCGGGTCGGGACGGAAATCGCCGCCATCGTCGCGTTGCCCGACGTACGCGAGAAAATGATCCAGCAGGGCCAGACGCCGGTCGGTTCGACGGCGGCGGAACTGGGCCAGGTCTTGGCGAAGGAAACGCCGGTCTGGGCGGAGCTGATCCGCGCGTCGGGGGCGAAGGTGGAGTGAGGACATGACGCAACGCGCGAATTCCATCGGCAGCGCCTACGACATGCCTGTCCCGAGCCACGACGCGCGGCTGACGGAGGTCGGGCGCGGCACGCCGATGGGCGAACTGCTGCGACGCTACTGGCACCCCGTCGGACTGTCGGCCGACGCTGGGTCGACGCCGCGCGCGGTCCGCGTGCTGGGCGAGGATCTGGTGCTGTTTCGCGACGGAAAGGGCATGCCGGGACTGGTGCATGCCCGCTGCTGCCATCGCGGCACGACGCTGTACTACGGCAAGGTCGAGGATCGGGGGATCCGCTGTTGCTATCACGGCTGGCTGTTCGACGTCGAAGGCCATTGCCTGGAGATGCCGTGCGAACCCAATCCGACCGGCCCGCAATGCCAGCGCGTGCGCCAGCCGTGGTATCCGGTGGCGGAGCGCTACGGCCTGATCTTCGCCTATATGGGGCCGCCGGCGAAGAAGCCGGTGCTGCCGCGCTACGAGTGTCTGGAGGTCATGGGGCCGGGCGAATTCGTCGAAGCCGACGACAGTTCCATCGGCAGCGGCGGCATCCAGATTGCGTCCTGCAACTGGTTGCAGCACTACGAGAACGTCGTCGACCCGTATCACGTGCCGATCCTGCACGGCAGCTTCAGCGGACCGCAATTCGCCGCCCAGATGTCGGCGTTTCCGAAGGTGAAGTTCGAGTACGCAGCCACGAGCGTGAAAGTCACCTCGATCCGGCCCGGACCCGACGGCAAGACGTTCAGGAGGGTGACCGAAGCAGCCCTCCCGACCTTGCGGGTGGTGGCCAATCCGCAGGTCGGCGGTTACGGCATGGTCGAGTCGGTCGGCTGGACCCTGCCGATCGACGATACGCACTACCGGATCTACGTGGCGGGCCGCGTGAAGACGCCCGGCGAGCTGCTGGGTTTCCGCTCGCGCCGCAATGGCAAGCTGTGGAGCGAATTGTCGGAGGCCGAGCGGCGCGATTTTCCGGGGGACGTGGAAGCCCAGGTCGGGCAGGGGCCGATCACGTTCCACTCCGAGGAAAACCTGGTGTCGAGCGACCAGGGCGTGTCGATGATCCGCGTTCTGCTGCGTCGGCAGCTCGATGCCATCGAACGCGGCGAGCATCCCGCCGGCGTGGCGTTCGACGAGGCCGGCGCCTACGTCAGATTCGACGCCGGCCAGTTTCTGGAGTGAGGCCGACTCTTTCTGGTCAACGAGGGAGGTTCACATGATGTGGCTGATTGGCGCGCTGCTGCTGGGTGGCGGTGGCTACTTCGCGTTCCGCCATTTCGGCTCGACGGGCGGCGACTCCGGCGACGGCGACTCTTCGTCGACCGACAGCTCGTCCGACTCCGGCGGCGATTCAGGTGGCAGCGGCGGCGGCGAGTAGCCGGCCTCAATCCTTCCAGGCGGCGTCGAGCTCGACCCAGACCGGCACGTGATCGGAGGGTTCGGGTTTGCCGCGTTCGGACTTGTCGATGCCGCAGGCGCGCAGGCGGTCGGCGGCTTGCGGCGAGAGCAGCCAGTGGTCGATGCGCAGGCCGTGGTCCTTGCTCCAGGCGCCGGCCTGGTAGTCCCAGAAGCTGTAGTCGTGGCCGGTCGGATGTAGCGCGCGAAACGCGTCCGTCAGGCCGAGATTGAGCAGCGACCGGAAGGCATCGCGGGATTCCGGTCGGCAGAGCGCGTCGTCGGCCCAGGCGGCGGGAGCATACACGTCCATGTCGGTGGGGCAGACGTTGTAGTCGCCGCCGAACGCCAGCATGTCGTCGCCAATGAGAAAGCCGGCCATCCGTTCGCGCAGCCGCCGCATGAAGCCGAGCTTGTAGGGAAATTTCTCGGTCGCCACGGGGTTGCCGTTGGGCAGATAGATGCCGCCGACCCGGAGGTTTCCCGCGGTCGTGTCGAACAACGCCTCGACATAGCGCGACTGCTCGTCGGCCGGATCGCCGGGCAGGGCGCGCGCGGTGATCTCCAGCGGTGGCCGGCGCGACAGCATGGCGACGCCGTTGAAGGCCTTCTGGCCCACCACTTCGCAATGCCAGCCGGCGCTCTCCAGTTCGAGCCGCGGGAACTGTTCCGCCTGGCACTTGAGTTCCTGCAGCACCACGATGTCGGGCGTCGTCCGCTCCAGCCAGGCCAGCAGGTTGGCGGTGCGCTTGCGCACGGAGTTGACGTTCCAGGACGCGATTTTCATGGCGACACCCTGCCAATCCGGAGGCCCTATGGGAAGGGCCGGCATCGGTCAGACGCCGGCCGCGATGCGCCTGGAAACCGCTTCGGGCAACGGTCCCTTGGCAACCGCGGCGGCGGCTTCCTCGAGGTGCCCCAGCGTTGAATACCCGACCAGCATGGTCGTGACGTCCCGATGCCCGATCACGAACCGCATCGCCAGCTCGCCGAGGCTGGCCGCGCCGGCTTCCTCCAGCAAGGGTGCCAGCCGGCGCGCCCGTTCGACGTCGGTCGCGAAGTCTTGGGCCGAGCCGATCGGTGGCACGACCTGCATGGCGAGCGCGTGGCGGTCGGCGGTGCCGCTCAGCGCGCCGCCGGCCAGCGCCCGGATGACGATGGTGCCCATGTCGGCCTTGCGCGCCTGGCCCAGCAGATCGCCGTAGTCGAGGCCGGGCATGCCCTCGGGCCTGGTTCCGCCGGCAGTCGGGTTGAGCGCGTTGTAGACGACCTGCACGCCGTCGAACCGGCCCGAAGCGGCGGCGCGCAGGATTTGCGCCGGCTCGCCGACGCCCGAGAAGCCGACGAAGCGCGTCTTGCCGGCTCGCCGGGCGGCGTCGAGCGCGTCGGCGACTTCGCCCAGCACGAGGTCGATTGCCATGGTGTCGTTGGCGTCCGCCAGCACGACGGGATTGTGCAGCTGGAACAGGTCGACATGGTCGCGCCCCAGCCG
>CAMDVZ010000064.1 GCA_945878895.1 Caenispirillum bisanense
CCGGCTTCGCGACCGGTCTGCTGGGCAAGATCGGTGTGTCGGTGTCGCCGGTTCGCGGCGGCCGCGTCTGGGCGCTGGTCGAGGCCGAAGGCGAAAAGACAGGCCTGTACCGCTCGGAAAACTACGGCGACAGCTGGACGATGGTCTGCTCCAATCGCGACCTGATGCATCGGCCCTGGTACTACAGCCACGTCTTCGCCGACACCGCGCACGCCGACACGGTGTACGTGACGAACCTCCAGATGTGGAAATCGACCGACGCCGGCGCGAGCTTCGCCGAGGTCACCACGCCGCACGGCGACAACCACGATCTCTGGATCGATCCCGCCAACCCGAAGCGGATGATCGAGGGCAACGACGGCGGCGCTTGCGTGTCCTTCAACGGCGGCGCCAGCTGGTCCTCGATCTTCAACCAGAAGACCGCGCAGTTCTATCGCATCGACGTCGACAACCAGTATCCCTATCGCGTCTACGGCACCCAGCAGGACAACACCTCGATCTCGGTGCCGAGTGCGGCGGAGTGGGGCGTCGTGACGCCCGGCGACAACAGCTATCCCGGCACCGGCGAGAGCGGCTTCATAGCCGTGCATCCCGACGATCCGAACATCGTCTATGTCGGCGCCATCGGCTCCAGCCCCGGCGGCAGCGGCGCCTTGCAGCGCTACGATCACCGCACGCGCCAGGTCCAGTTGGTCAACGTGTGGCCCGAGGAATCGACCGGCATTGCGCCGAAGGACCTGAAGTACCGCTTCGCCTGGACGTTCCCGATCGTGTTCTCGCCGCACGACAGCGGCACCCTGTATGCCGGCGGCAGCCACCTGTTCCGCACCCGCGACGAGGGGATGAGCTGGGACGTGATTTCGCCCGACCTCAGCCGTCGCGATCTGGAGAAGCTCGGCTACTCCGGCGGGCCACTGACCGGCGACAGCGCCGGCGCCGAGACCTACGCCACCTGCGCCTCGGTGGTGGAGTCGCCCCATCGCAAGGGCGAGATATGGGCCTCGACGGACGATGGCCTCGTGCACGTCACGCGCGACGACGGTGCCTCGTGGACCAACGTCACGCCGCCCGACATGCCGCGACTGGCCTATGTCGGCTGCGTCGAGATTTCCGGTCACGACGCCGACACCGTGTATGTCGCGGCGACTTGCTACAAGCTCGCCGACTACAAGCCGTACCTCTTCCGCAGCACCGACGGCGGGCGCAGCTGGATGTCGGCCAACGGCGATTTCCCGGTCGGCGAGATCACCCGCGTGGTACGCGAGGACCCCGTCCGCAAGGGCTTGTTGTATGCCGGCACCGAGACCGGCGTGTTCTTCAGCTTCGACGACGGCGCCCACTGGGCGCGCATCGGTGGCGGCCTGCCCGTCGTTCCGGTCTACGATCTCAAGCTCAAGCACGGCGACCTGATCGCCGCCACCCACGGCCGCTCGTTCTGGATCCTGAAGGATCCGGCACCGCTGCGCCGGATCGCCTTGCCGCCGGCCGACATCCAGCTGTTCGCGCCGGGCTCGACCATTCGCACCACCCTGACCTGGAGCGCGGGCGCCAGCGTCAACCGCGACGGCATTTCCTACAGCCCGGCCTTCGGCATCGACGGCAGCACCGAGATGCTCGACAACCCCGATGGAAGCTGCACGCGCGGCCATCTCGACACCGGCGAGAATCCGCCGCAAGGCGCTGTGATCCACTACTGGCTGCCGAAGGCGTCCGACGGGCCGGTCGTGGTGACGATCCAGGACGCGGCCGGACAGGAAATCGTCGCCTTCCGCAGCGACGCCAAGGACGCGCCGTTCCACCGCAAGCCCGGCACGGCGGCCGGCCTCAACCGCTTCGTCTGGGACCTGAAGTATCCGGGCCCAACCAGGATCGACGTCAGCCTTCGGCCACCGAAGAACAAGCCCTTCGCGAAGGAGGCCGACGGCCAGCCCGGGCCGTCGGCGGTGCCCGGCAGTTACCGCGTCGTTCTCGAGGTGGCGGGCGAGACCCGGAGCGAGTCGTTCGTCGTGTCGAAAGACCCGCGGCAGACGACGACGGCTGCGGGCTATGCCGAGCAGTTCGCCGTCCATGGCGGCCTGATCGCCCAGCTCTCCCGCCTGAACGCGGCAGTCAATCGCATCCGCCGCATCCGCCGCCAGCTCGACGACGTCGGCACGCGACTCGGAAACTCCGGAGCAGTGCTGCGCGATCAGGCCAAAGCGATCGCCGACCGGCTCGATGCGGTCGAGGCGACGCTCGTGAACGTGCGCAAGGAGTCGCCGCGCGACGTGTTGCGTCATCCCGCCGGACTGAACGAGACGCTGGTCGACCTCATCAACGTCGTGGCGATTTCGGACACGGCGCCGCCGAAGCAGGCCAAGGAAGTGACGGCCGAGATCGTCGCCAAGGTGGATGCCGAAATCGCCATCGTCGACGGGCTGCTCGCCAACGACGTGGTGACGTTGAACAACTCCGTTCGCGCGGTCGGAATCGACGCGATCGACGTGGCGTCGGCCGGGAGCTGACGGTCGCGAAGCGTCGCATCGCCGGCCGGACGCGGCCGGCGATGCCTGCATCCACGTTCGCCGCGACGTTTCCACGACGTCGCGAAAAGCCGATGGAATCCGGCTCGCGTTGACTCTATATGAACCGGCGTTTACCGGGAGCGACGACGATGGATCACAGTTCGGGCTTGCTGGCGGCGTTCGGGCGCGCGGTCGAGGACGAGACGCGCCTGCGTTGGGCACTGGAGTCTGCCGACATCGCGCCGATGCTGATGGTACTGGTACAGCTGACCGGCGACGAGGCGATCCTCGACGAGGTCGCGCCTTTCATCAACGGCCCGTGGAATTTCATGGAGACGGTGCCGGCCGGGCTGAAGGCGAAAGTCCGCGACCGGCTCGTCCTCGCGCTGCAGGACTATGCGCGCGGCGAGCGCAACGGCCCCGGCATCCCTGATGATCGGCTGCTGCACCGGATGATGGAAGCCGGCGTCGGCCAGAAGGTCTCGCCGGAGTACATCCCGCTGATCCTGGAGGAAATGGGCGTCCACGACCGCGACCCGCGAACGGTGGATTGGCGCCACCGGCCCTCGCCGGAGACCTTGTCGGCGTTCAAGGTCGTCATCATCGGCGCGGGCCTCTCCGGCATCGGCGTCGCCATCAAGCTGCGCGAGATGGGCATTCCGTTCACGATCTACGAGAAGAACGAGACCGTCGGCGGCACCTGGTTCGAGAATACCTATCCCGGCTGCGGCGTCGACACGCCCAACCATTTCTTCTCCTTCTCGTTCGAGCCCAACCACGACTGGACCCACCATTTCTCCAAGCGCGACGAGCTGTGGCGCTATCTGGAGGATTGCGCGGACCGCTACGACATCCGCCGCCATGTCCGGTTCGACACCGAGGTCTCCGCGGCGCGTTACGACGAGGCGAGTGCCCGCTGGCAGGTAACGATCAAAGGCGCGGATGGCGTCGAACGGACCGTCCAGGCGAACGCGGTGATCACCGCCGTCGGCCAGCTGAACCGGCCCTTCACGCCCGACATTCCGGGCCTTGCGACTTTCGCGGGCCGCGCCTTTCACACCGGGGCGTGGGACGCGGGCGCCGACCTGAAAGGCAAGCGCGTCGCCATGATCGGCACCGGCGCCAGCGGCATGCAGGCGGGTCCCTCGATCGCGGCCGACGTCGAAAAGCTCACGATCTTCCAGCGCACGCCGCACTGGTCCGTGCACAATCCGAACTATCACCGCTCGGTCGAGGACGGGAAGAAGTGGGCGCTGAAGAACATCCCGTTCTACGACAAGTGGTATCGCTTCCAGCTGTTCTGGGCCTCGGCCGACGGTCTGCACGACTCGCTGCAGATCGATCCGTCGTGGCCGACGCCGGAGAAGTCGCTGAACGCCCGGAACCAGGGCTTCCGGGACATGCTGGAAAAGCACATCCGCGACCAGATCGGCGACGATCCCGAACTGCTGGCCAAAACCATCCCGGCCTATCCGCCCTACGGCAAGCGGATGCTGCGCGACAACAACTGGTACAAGACGCTGAAGCGGCCCAACGTCGAACTGGTGAACGACCGTATCGATCGCGTCGTGCCCACCGGCATCGTGACGAAGGACGGTCGCGAGCATCCCGCCGACATCATCGTCTTCGCCACCGGCTTCCAGGCCGGCCGCGTGCTGTGGCCGATGGAGATCGAAGGCAGGGGCGGCGAGTCGCTGCGCGATCGGTGGGGCGAGGACGATCCGCGCGCCCATCTCGGCATGACCGCGCCAGGCTTCCCGAATTTCTTCATGATCTACGGCCCGAACACCAATCTCGGACACGGCGGCAGCATCATCTTCCACACCGAATGCCAGGTCCGCTACATCCTCCAGTGCCTGCGCGAGATGCTGGAGAACGGCCACGCCTCGATGGAATGCCGGCCCGAACCGTACGATGCCTACAACGAGCGCGTCGACGCCGCGCACCGCAAGATGGTGTGGAGCCATGGCGGCGTCGGCAACTGGTACAAGAACGCGAGCGGCCGCGTCATCGCCAACTCGCCCTGGCGACTGGTCGATTACTGGAAAATGACCGCCGAGATGGACCCGACGGAGTTCGCGTTCGAGCCGGGACGCTGACTTCGGACAAGAAGGGTTGGCGCACTGCCGGAAACACGAAAACAATGTCATCCCGAGCTCCGGGCCGCTTGCGGTCCCGTTTGCGAGGGACCCCGGATTCTTCATCGCGTCGTGCGGCATCGGTGCCGCGCCGAGATCCCTCGCGGCGCTCGGGATGACACCGGTTTGGTGCTTCAAGCGGTGCGCCAATCCTTCGGCGCGGAGTCAGCGCCCAGGCTCCGCCCGCCCCACCGGTCGGCCGTTCTCCTCGACGACGCGAATCGCGAAGTCGTAGCGTCCGACGTCCAGCGCGATGTCGAGGTCGCCGGGATGCAGATGCGGTTTCGCCGGATCGTGGAAATCGGCGATCCGGGCGCCCGCCAGGATGAACGCGCGCACCGCCTCGCGGTTGCCGGGCCGGCCTTCCAGCAGGTTGCGCAGATGCAGGGCGCAGAGTTCGTCCTCGTCGGTGCGGACGACGCCGTTGTCGCCCATCGCCACGAGTGTCGTTAGCGCCGGTGCGTCGGCGCGGACGGCGCGCGCGGTCGCGTCGGCCGTCGCCAGCGACCCGGCGTAGAGGCGGGGGGCGTTGCGCGCCGCCACGATCCCCTGGGTTCCGGCACTGGTGCGCAGGACGATGGTTTTGCCCGCCACGTCGGCGCTCGATAGCTCGAACGGCGAGTTGCCGAAATCGAAGCCGGGCGGGCGGCGGCCATGAACCTCGCCGACGCAGACATCGGCGCTGCCCGCGTCGCGCAGCGCCAGCGCCTCGTCGATGCCGCCGACCATGATGATTTTCGTGGCGCCGCGCGACAGCGCCGTGGCGGCCGTCGTGAAGGCGCGGAACACGTCGATGATCACGACGGTTCCGGTGGCCCGTTTCGC
Source organism: Caenispirillum bisanense (assembly GCA_945878895.1). GTDB lineage: Bacteria > Pseudomonadota > Alphaproteobacteria > Reyranellales > Reyranellaceae > CAMDVZ01. The sequence goes on from CAMDVZ010000064.1 coordinate 5,468, forward strand.
ACCCTCCAGCAGGCTTTCGATCTGGATGTCCATCGTTGCTCCCCGAACCACGTCGCCGTCAGCGCGTTGCCCACGCACGAGCGAAAAAATCGACGATCTCCGCGTTCATCTTCCGATGAACCGCGCTCCGGTCGACGCCCGGTGGATCGCGACAGACCGGCAGATCGAGACCGGGCGGGCAGGGTGCCACGAACACGAGATGCCCGGCCTTCGGCAGCACGACGATCTCGGGCGCGACCGGCAGCAGGCGGCGCAGATGGTCGAGCGCGATATCGGTGCTGACCGCCTCGTCCTTCTCGGCGAAGTACAGCCGCAGCGGCCCGCGGGTGCTCGCGAGGCCGGCGCGGTCGAACAGGATGGTCAGCGCCGGCGCCATCAGAACGGCCGCGGACACGCGCGGATCCGAACGTGCCGTCCAGTCCGGACGCTCCCGGCGGATGCCGCCGCGGCCGGCGTTGCGGCAGAAGGCCGTCGGACTCCACGCCTCGGTGCAATGGCGTCTGGGCAAGTCGAAGTCCGGCACGGCGCCCATCGTCACCAGACCGGCATAGGCGCCGGCCGAGAAGCCGATCAGTCCGATCCGACCGGCGTCGATGCGCGGAACGGCACGGGCAAGCACCGTATCGATGGCGCGCGCGATCTGGCGTGGACGGCCCATCAGCGTGACGTCGGACCAGACGCCGCCGGTATCGCCCTCGTGGTCGCGCGGATGACGCGGCAGCGCGACGACGAAACCGCTCGCGGCGAGATGGGCGGCGGTGTCCCAGTGGCTGATCGGGGAGGCGCCGGAGCCGTGCGAGATCACGATCAGCGGGAAGGGTCCGTTGGCGGCGGGGGCGTCGCGCGTGGCCGGCACGGTAAAACGCCCCTCCCGCGTCGAGCCGACAGCGCCGGTGGCGGGATAGTACACCGTGACCGGAAACGCCTCGTCGCCGTCGGCTGCCTCGACCGTGAACGTCGACAGCCCGACGGCGGGACGCGGCTGGGCGTGCAGCGGCGAGATCCAGCCGAGCAAAAGGGCGACGAGGCACGCGACGTGGTCGACACACCGTCGGGCCGACGCCACCGATGTCATCCCGAGCGGAGCGCGGGGCTCCGGATTCCTCGACGCTTCGTGCCGCATGGACCCCGCGTTGGGGTCCCTCCACGGGACCGCAAGCGGCCCGGAGCTCGGGACGGCACCGATGCTGTTCGTCCGGCTACGCGTCATCCATTTCCGTTCAAGGTTGGCGCCGCTGGAGCCGCGCGGCCTTGAGCGTCCGCGCGTTTGCCGCGTCGTGCGTCCGCGAGAGGAATTCCCGTCGACGGCGCCGCTCTCACCAGCCGTTGATCCGGTCGTAGGTCGCCACGATCGTGCGGCCGTCGGACTCCTCGCTGTCGACGACATGGTAGCGGTCGTAGGCGGCGGCGGTGATGCAGGCGTGGTTGGGCAGCACCCGCAGGCGGCTGCCGATGGCGAGCTTGGCCCACGGCAACGGCTTTTCGGCACCGACGAAGCCGTGTTCCTGGGAGCAGGCGACGACGGCCAGCTCCTCGACCGGCGGGTCGGCGACGAAGCCGTAGCCGGCGCGTGGCATGAATTCCTGGGCCGAGATGTCTTTCGACAGCGCCAGCGCGCCGGCATCGATCAGCAGCTGGTTGCGGTGCGGATAGTGCCCGATCACCGAGGCCATCACCGACAGCGCCATGTCGCCGGCCCCGCACGAGCCGATCCCGACCTGATCGAGATCGTTGAAGACATAGACGCCCGGCCGCATCTCGGTGATGCCCTCGACGCTTCGCCCGTGCGTGGTGGTCGGCGTCGAGCCGGCGCTGACGATGGGGCAGGGGATGCCGGCTGCGCGCAGGCGGGTCGCCGCGTCGACGACGGCGGTGCGTTCCTGCTCGGCGACCCGCGCGATACCCTCGGCGGAGTTCTCGTGATACGAATGGCCACCATGCGTCATGACGCCCGCCAGATCGACGTTGGGCGCGTCGTGCAACACGCGGGCGATGTCGAGCAGGCCCGGCAGTTCGGGCCATGGCAAGCCGGCGCGACCGGCGCCGCTGTCGATCTCGACCAGCACGGAAAAATCGTCGCCGCCCCGCGCCGCCTCGGCGATGGCGCGCGCCACGACGAGGTTGTCGGTGAGCACGCGAAGGTTCACGCCGGTGCGGCGCAACGCGGTCACCGCCGCCAGCTTCGAGGGCACGATGCCGACGGCATAGAAGATGTCCTTGAAGCCTCCGCCGGCGAAATAGCGCGCCTCCGCCAGGGTCGAGACGGTGATGCGGCCATCGTGCCCGGCGGTGGCCATGCGGGCGATGTCGAGCGACTTGGCGGTCTTGACGTGCGGGCGCAGATGGACGCCGGCGGCGCTCAGTTTCCGGCTCATCCGGGCGAGGTTGCGCCTGAGGATCGCGCGGTCGAGGATCAGGGCGGGGGTCGGCAGCGAATCGATGGTCTGGGTCATGTCCGCCATATCGCCACGGCGGGCACCGGTTCCGCAAACGGTTTCGCGCCGCCTTCGCGCGATCACGCGAATTTCGGCGGCCGCTCGTCGATCGCGCGCCGCGCCGACGCACGCGGCGAGTTGTGTCGCGCCGAAAGGCCGGCATCGCGTTGGTCGCTGCGGAATGCGGTCCCGTCGGCTAGACATGCAGGCCCGGGAGCCGCGATGACCGACCACCCACTGGACCGCTACGCGTCGGCGTTCGAGACGCTGAAGCCGGACTCGCTACCGGCGTTGATGGCGCTGTTCGCGCCCGACGGTCGGTTCGTCGATCCGTTCAACGACGCGCGCGGCCGGCCGGCGATCGAGGCCGTCTTTCGCCACATGTTCGCCTCGGTGGCCGGACCGCGCTTCGAGGTGCTGCACAGCGTGGTGGATGGTCCCGTCGGCTATCTCAAATGGCGCTTCACCGGCGAGGTCCGGGGACGCGCCGTCGATATCCGTGGCCTGAGCGAGGTGACGTTCGACGCCGCCGGCCTGGTGACCAGCCACGTCGACTACTGGGACGCCGCGACCAACGTCTACGAACGCGTGCCGGTGCTCGGTTGGGTGCTGCGCCGCCTGCGCCGCCGCATCGCGGGCGGGTGAGGGGACGAGGGTCACGGGCGCCAAGGTATGCGTACATCGTGGCGCACGGCCGAATGACCGACAAAGGTGTCATCCCGAGCTTGTCGAGGGGCCTTTCGTCATGGTTTGCATGCGTCCGTTTGTGTGGTCCGCGCCGCGCAAAGGTCCCTCGACAAGCTCGGGATGACACCGTTTTCGTGGCCCGGCAGTGCGCCAATCTCCGTGGAACTTGCTTTTCGGTCGGCGGCGGGATGCGTGCATACCGTGGCCCCGCCAGCGGGGGAAGGGAAGAGAGATGCAAAGACCGACGGCAACCCGATCCACAACCTTGGCGCCTATGGCAACGCGGGCGTCGCGAAGCGCCGCGTGGCCCTTGCCGGGGCAGTTCGACGCGCTTCCGGCGGGGCCGGTCTTGACTCCCGGTGGCCGGCGCGCGGACTGTGGCGGCCAGGGCGCGACAGGTCCCGCCCGCCACGGAAGGCCCGCGCCATGAAGTTCGGAATCTTCTACGAGATGCAATTGCCGCGGCCGTGGGGGCCCGACGACGAGCGCCAGCTCTACCAGAACGCCTTGACCCAGGTCGAACTGGCCGACCGGCTCGGCTACGACTACGCGTGGCAGGTCGAGCATCACTTCCTGGAGGAATATTCGCATTCGCCGCAGCCCGAGGTGTTCCTCGCCGCCGCCAGCCAGCGCACCAAAAACATCCGTCTCGGGCACGGCATCGTCCAGCTGACGACCAATCATCCCGCCCGCGTCGCCGAAAAGATCGCCACGCTGGATCTCGTCAGCAACGGCCGGGTCGAATTCGGCATGGGCGAAGCCTCGAGCATGACGGAGCTGGCTCCGTTCGACCGCACGCTGGAGGAAAAGCGCGCGGTGTGGGAGGACGCCGTCCGCTGCATCCTGCCGATGTTCGCGAACGAAGCCCGGGAGTACGACGGCCCGTACTTCAAGTTTCCCTTGCGCAACGTACTGCCCAAGCCGGTGCAGAAACCGCATCCGCCGCTGTGGGTTGCCTGTTCGCAGCTGGAAACCATCGAAATGGCGGGCCGGCGCGGCATCGGCGCGCTGGGGTTCCAGTTTCTCAGCGCCGAGATGGCGCATGCCTGGGTGCACGCCTACTACAATTCGTTCGTGAAGCGGCAGGAGAAGCTCGCCGACTACCAGTCGAACTGCAACATCGCCATGGTCAGCTATTTCATGTGCGCGGAGACCGACGAGGAAGCGCGCCGCCGCGCCGACGGGGTCACGTTCTTCCAGTTCTCGCTGGCCTACTACAGCGGCGCCGCCGGGCGAGCACTCTCGGCCGGCAAGGGCATCGAGCGGGCCGCACCTGGCACGGTCAATCTCTGGGACGAGTACCAGCAGTGGAAGCGCGCCAATCCCGACGCCGTCGAGAAGGCGCTGCATGGCGGCCTGATCGGTTCGCCCGAGACGATCCGGGCCAAACTGCGCCGGTTCGAGACATCGCGGGTCGACAGCATCATCCTGCTCAACCAGGCCGGCCGCAACGCGCATGCCGACATCTGCGAAAGCCTGGAGCTGTTCGCCCGCGAGGTGATGCCGGAATTCCACGCCCGCGAGCCCGAGCACCGGGAATGGAAGCGCAAGGTGCTGGCCCGCGAGATCGAACTCGACGAACTCGACACGACGCCGTTCAAGGTCCGCCAGGGGCTCGGCAAGGGCGTCGCGATCGACCGGCTCGTCAAGACGGGGTGAGGCCGGGCGGTCGACGTTCGCCGCCGGGATCGGCTATAGGTCGGCCATGCCCATAGAGAACGAACGCAAATTCGTGCTTCGCGACCCCGATGGAACGCTGGAGGCGACGCTGGCGGGAATGGCGGGCCTGCGGCGCTTCCGCATCCGGCAGGGCTATCTCGACGCGCCGGGGCTGCGCATCCGGGCGTTCGAGGAAGCGGGGCAGGACGTCTCGTATGTGTTCTCCTACAAGCGACCGGTCGGCGACGAGGTGGTCGAGATCGAGACGGCGATGAGTGGCGCCGATTTCGAGCGGCTGTGGCGGCTGCGGCGCGAGGCGCTGGAGAAGGTCCGCTACGAGATCGCGGCTGGCGACTGCCATTGGGACGTCGATTTTTTCAAGGCAAATGACAGAACATATTTCGTGCTTGCGGAGTGCGAAATGCCGGAGGGTCAGGCAGAACCGCCCGAACCACCGTCGGCGATCGCGACCCGGGTCGCGCACAGGGTCGGCCTCGGCGACGAGCGGTTCACGTCGAAGAAGCTGGCGGACCCCGTGCATGCCGCGGCGATGACCGCGCTGGTCGCGGCTAACCGGGTAGACGGTTAGTTTTTCTCCAGCGCCTTGGCCGCGACCCAAAGGCGTTCCATTTCGGCCAGATCGGCGTCGGCCGGCGTGCGTCCGGCGGCCGCCAGAGTGCGTTCGATGTGGCCAAACCGGCGTTGAAACTTGTCGTTGGTCGAGCGCAAGGCCGCTTCCGGATCGACATCGAGGTGGCGGGCGAGATTGGCGACGGCGAACAGGATATCGCCGATTTCGTCGCTAAGACGGGCGGCGTTTCGTACTTTAATTTCGTCCTTCAATTCGTTGATTTCTTCCAATATTTTATCGAAAACGGGTTCAAGGTCGGGCCAGTCGAAGCCGACCCGCGCGGCGCGCTTCTGGAGCTTTTCGGCGCGCAGCAGCGCGGGCAGGGCGAGCGCGATGCCGTCGAGCAGACTGCGGTCGCCGGGGCTTTTCGCGGGTTTTCGCGCCCGTTCGAGGGCTTTGAGCGCCTCCCAGTTCGATTCGCCAGCGTCGCCGAATACATGCGGATGGCGGGCCACCATTTTCTCCGCAATTCCGGCCGCTACATCATTGAAATCGAACGCCTTTATCTCGGCGGCCAGCTGGCTGTGGAACACTACCTGGAGCAGCAGGTCGCCGAGTTCTTCCTTCAGGTCCGGTAAATCGTCACGGCCGATGGCGTCGGCGACTTCGTAAGCTTCTTCAATGGTATAGGGGGCGATGCTGGCGAAATCCTGCCGCAGATCCCAGGCACATCCGTGGGTCCGGTCGCGCAGATGCGCCATGATCGCCAGCAGCCGCGCCAGCGGGTCGTCCGGCAAATCCGCGACCCGCGGTCGGGCACGCGCGAGAGATGGGTCGGGCGGTGTCGCCATGGCGGGCCTCGGGGCTGGAACGTGATGTTGATTATCGTATAATGTTTATTATGGAAAATAACAGATAGAAAAAGAGAAACACCCCCTTCACCATTTTATCTCGCGTGATTGGCGGATCAAACCGAGCAGCGGCAAATACTTTTCCGCCTCCGACGCCGGCGCCCCGAACGTCATCAGAAAAGCCACTTTCACGTTGCTCTTTCCCGGCGTCAGAACGTCGACCACGACCCGCGTTTCCTTGTCGCCCTTGCGCGCCGGCACGTTCTCGAACAACCCGATCCGGTCGCCATCGGCCAGCGTCTCGCTCGAGGCCCTGATGCCGGGATACCGGGTCCGCAGCGCCGCGCCCTTGGCGACGAAGAACTTGTCGACGTCCTCGACGCCCTCGAACGCCAGATCGACCCGCCAGCAGATCAGCCGCACCGATCGCGACGGGTTGAACATGGCTAGCCGCTCGCTGTCCTCGACGACGTGCCAGCCGAGCGGCACCGATATTTCGAACCTGAGCGCCCGCGACCGGATCCGGGCCAATCCCTCGGCCGGCTTCGACGTGACCAGTTCCACGAGCCCGTCGCCGGTCTGGCCGGTCAGTTCCCGGTTGGTCCGCTCCGTATCGTCGATCAGGCTGCGCGTGGACTCCGACAACGCGAAGGTCCGGAAGGTTACGGTTGCCGGACTGATGCGCTCGCCCTGGGCATGGGCGGAGCCCGTCATGGCGACAAGGAGCGCGGTGCCGAGTGCGGTGGCGCAGCCGCGAGATATTTTCCATAATGCAATCATGTTTCGATGACCATGCCGTCGTAGGCCGGTTCGACGTGATCGGGTGTCGCGCGGTTCAACTCCTCGTAGTCCATGTCGACGTGCAGATTCGTCAGGATCGCGCGCCTTGGTCGGATTCGCTCGATCCAGGACAGCGTCAGGTCGAGATGGGCGTGGGTCGGATGCGGCCGGTAGCGCATCGCATCGACGATCAGCACCTCGACTCCGGCCAGCGCGTCGAACGCGGCCTCCTCCATCCGGACCACGTCGTTGGCATAGCCGATCCCGCCGAACCGGAAACCCTGGGATATCGTCGTGCCGTGATCGAGGGCGAACGGCACGACGGTCATTCCCGCCGCTTCGAACGGTTTGTCGCCGATCACATGCGGTACGTAGAGCGTGCTGTAGACGCTGCGGTCGGGCTGCGCGAAGCAGTAGCCGAACCGTCCGCGCAGCGACGCCATCGTCGGCCGGTCGGCCCACGCGTCGATCGCGCCATGCTGCAAGGTCAATGCGCGCACGTCGTCGATGCCGTGACACTGGTCGGCGTGATCGTGCGTCCAGAGGACCGCGTCGAGCCGCGACACGCCGGCGTCGATCAGCTGCCAGCGCAGGTCGGGCGAGGTATCCACGAGAAGCGTCTTGCCGTGCCGTTCGACCAGAATGGAACAGCGCCGGCGGCTGTTCTTCGGATTGGCGGGATCGCACGCGCCCCAGGCGCCGGTTCCGTTCGGACCACCGATGCGTGGAACGCCACCAGACGTGCCGCTGCCGAGGATGGTGACTTTCATGGGGTACGCTCGCACGCGGTCGACCGGTCCGCCTTGGCGAACAGGCGGAAAAAATTGTCGGTCGTGGCGGCCTCGATCTCGGCGATCGACACGCCCTTGAGCTCCGCGACTTTCGCCGCGGTATGGGCCACGAACGAAGGCTCGTTGCGCTTGCCGCGCTTCGGGATCGGCGCGAGGAACGGCGCGTCGGTCTCGACCAGCAGACGATCGAGCGGGATATCCCGGACGATCGCGCGCAGATCGTCGGCGGCCTTGAAGGTCACGATGCCCGAGATCGACACGTAGAGCCCCAGGTCGAGTGCTGCCTCCGCCACCGCCCGCCCCGAGCTGAAACAGTGGATCAGGCCCGGAAAGGCGCCGCGCGCGTGCTCCCGGCGCAGTGTCGCGATCGTGTCGTCGTCGGCGTCGCGCGTGTGGACAATCAACGGCAGGCCGGTGCGCCGCGACGCCTCGATATGGGCGCGGAAGCTTTCGTCCTGCTCGGCACGGGGGCTGTGTTCGTACAAATAATCGAGGCCGGTCTCTCCAATCCCGACCACGCGCGGATGGTCGGCCAGTTCGCACAGACGATCGGGCGTGCGCTGCCCCTCCTCCTTCGCCTCGTGCGGATGCACGCCGACGCTGCACCAGACATTGGCGTGCCGCTCGGCGATGGCGCGGACCCCCTCGAACCGATCCAGCCGCGTGCCGATCGTCAGCATCGCGCCGACGCCGGCCGCGCGCGCGCGCGCGATCACCCCGTCCTGCTCGGCGGCCAGCTCGGGAAAGTCGAGATGACAGTGACTGTCGACCAGCATGCCGGTCAGGCCTTCTTCGCGGGCTTGGCCACCACGGGCGCGGCGGGATCGACATGACGCGGAAACACGCCCTGTGGAACCGGCAGCGCCGTGCCGCTCGCCAACGCGCTCTCCCAGGCGGCGAAGTCGCGCCGGTCGGCGGCGATCGCCAGCTGGTCGAGTATCCTGGCCGTCGACGTCGGCATGTAGGGCTGCAACAGCAGCGTCACGCGCCGGATCGTTTCGGCCAGCACCCAGAGCACGGTGTCGCGCCGGGCCGGGTCCGTCTTGGTCAACGCCCAGGGCGCCTGCGCGTCGACGTAGCGGTTGGCGTCGCCGACGCAGTCCCAGACGATGGTCAGCGCCTCGTGGAAGGACTGCTCGGCGAGCACGGTCCGCAGGCGCGCGAGCAGGCCCGACGCCTTGGCCAGCAGCGCGGCGTCGGCGTCGATCAGCGGTCCGGCAACCGGAACAACGCCGCCGCAGTTTTTCGCGACGATCGACAGCACGCGCTGGCACAGATTGCCGTAGGCGTTCGCCAGATCGCTGTTCATGCGCTGGATCATAGCGTCGCGCCGGAAGTCGCCGTCGTTGCCGAACGGCACCTCGCGCATCAGGAAATAGCGCGTCTGGTCGAGCCCGAACTCGTCGACGAGCGCACGCGGATCGATCACGTTGCCCAGCGACTTCGAGATTTTCTGGCCCTCGTTGGTCCACCAGCCATGCGCGAACACGCGTTTGGGCGGCGCGATGCCGGCCGACATCAGGAACGCGGGCCAGTAGACGGCGTGGAAGCGCACGATGTCCTTGCCGACCATGTGGATGTCGGCGGGCCAGTACTTCCAGTTCGGCGCGCTCGTGTCGGGGTAGCCGGCCTCGGTGATGTAGTTGGTCAGCGCGTCGAGCCAGACATACATGATGTGGGCGTCGTCGCCCGGCACCGGCACGCCCCACTTGAACGTCGTGCGCGAGACCGACAGATCCTGCAAGCCGCCCTTCACGAAGCTGATCACCTCGTTGCGGCGGCTGTCGGGGCCGATGAAACGCGGATTTTCCTCGTAGAATTTCAGCAGCCGGTCCTGCCAGGCCGAGAGCCTGAAAAAATAACTGGGCTCCTCGACCCAGTCGACCTCCGCTCCGCTCGCGATCGCGCGACGCTTGCCATCGACCAGTTCGGTTTCCGACTCGGCGTAGTAGGCCTCGTCGCGGACCGAATACCAGCCCGCGTACTTGTCGGCATAGATGTCGCCCGACTCGACCAGCTTCTTCCACAGCGCCTGGCAGGAACGATAGTGCCGCTCCTCCGTCGTGCGGATGAAATTGTCGGGGCTGAAGCCCATTTTCGGCACGAGATCGCGGAACGACTGGCTCACCTTGTCGGTGAAGGCTTTCGGCGTCATGCCGGCGGTCTCGGCGGCCTTCTCGACCTTCTGGCCGTGCTCGTCGGTTCCCGTCAGGAAATGGACGTCGTGGCCGTCCAGCCGCATGAAACGGGCCATCACGTCGCAGGCAAGCGTCGTGTACGCGTGCCCGATGTGGGGCACGTCGTTGACGTAGTAGATCGGCGTCGTGATGTAGAACCGCTTGGCGTTCATTGCCCTATTTTCGCTCCGTCCCGGCTCGCGCGGCGCGTCGCTCGCCGGTTCGGCGGGAGGATCAGCGGATCGCCGATTGCAAGGCGAAGAAGCTACCCAGCACCACTTGCTTGCGGTCGAGATTGACGGCGTCC
>CAMDVZ010000065.1 GCA_945878895.1 Caenispirillum bisanense
ACGGCCCGAGGCGCAATGCCTCGGCGTTGCCGCCATCGATCTGGAACCGGAACGCCTTGCCGTCGAACCGCGCGACGCCACTGGCGCCCCGGATCGGCGGCAACGGCTTGAGGTAGTTGATGGTCATGTCGCGATAGCGCAACTCCGCAAACGCTTTCGTCAATTCGACCGCGTCGGGTCGATCGAACGAACCCGACACCTCGACCTTCGCCGTCGCCGACTCGAGTTCACCTTCGACGACGTTCTCCAGCGCCCAGCGGCGTCCGCCGTCGGCCATGCCCGCGGGCCAGAAATCCCCCAGCCGGGCGATCGGCACTTTACCGAGTTTGGCCTCCGCTTCGGCCCGGAAGCGTTTTCCATCGATGGCGACCGTTCCCGTCAGCGACAGAACCGGCCCGCCCATCGACACCGAGAACTCATCGACCCGCAGTACGCCGACGGCCGGATCGAAACCAATCCGCAGGCGCACGTCGTCGACCGGCCTCGGCGTCGACCAGAGACCCGGAATGCCCACGGTGCCGCGCCCGCCGGCCAGATCGATCGCGACGTTGCGGATTCGCAGTTCGCCGTCCGCCTTGACCCGGATCGTGCCGCGCATGGGCAGATCGAGCTGGCGCAGCGGCGCCAGCTGGGGCGCCGCCGACGCGTAGGCCGACGGCCACAGATCCCGGCCGGTGAGCACGGCCTCGAATTGCCGCCGGTCGCGGCCATAGAGCGCCACGAGGCCAACCTCGGAGCGACGCCCGGACGCCTCGACGGTCAGCGCGCCGGTGATCCGGACGCCATCGGAATCGCGAAGCATGACGGCACGACCGGCCGGCGCGTCCCAGACGAAGCCCGAGGTGCGGTCGTCCACCTTCAGGCTGGCCGATTCGATGACGACCTCCTGCAAGCGTCCGAGCGGATGGTTCGAGTTCGATTCCCGCAGCAACTGCTCGACCAGCAACGGCATGACGCCGGCACTCGAATCCGGCGACGCCTGCGGCAACACCACATCGATCAATCCGTCGGCCCGGACGACGACGTCGAGCCGAACCGTGCGGATCGCGATCCGGGTCGGCGCCAGGGCTCCGGCGGCCAGCGCGCGCAGACTGAGGCCGATGTCCACTTCGGGCACGCTGGCGAGGCTGGCCCCCTGGGCATTGCGGACCTCGATCTGCGACAGGATCAGGCGTGGTGGTTGCTGCCAGCCCTCCCACGCCACGCGCACCCGCCCGGCTTCGAGCGTGACCTTGCCCTCGCGCGTATCGAACGAGCTGCGGGCATAGGATTTGAGGAAGTCGAGATCGATCGGCCCATCCGACAGGCGCCAGACCGCAAGGCCTGCCAGCACGGTCAGGCCGATCGCCAGGGCGGTGATGGCGCGCATCAAGAGCCACACCGCCTGTCGCAGCCTTGCCGTCACCCCTCCGCTCCTTCGCTTGACGCCACGCTCCGCCTGCCGTCAGGGTATCCGGGTTCGGCCCCGAGGCACAGCCCGCAATGCCCCCAGTCCCAGACCCGCCGCTGCCCGCGCCGTTCGACCGGCAACGCCTCGCGACCGCGCGCGAGCGCTGGGCGGAGCGCGCGACCATGCCAACCGATCCCCGGCTGGCCGCCACCCTCGACGCGCTGTTCGGCAACAGCCCGTATCTCACCGAGATCGCGCTGGAAGACCCTGGATTCATGTCGCTTTTATGGCGCGACGACCCCGACCGGACGGTGGCGGACATTCTCGCCGCGATACCCGCGGCGGGTGTCGACGTCGACGCGGTCGCCGCCGCCTGCCGCCGCGCCAAGCGCAAGCTCGCGCTGGCGATCGGTCTGGCCGACATCGCTGGCCAGTGGCCACTGGAGCAGGTTACCGGCACCCTCAGCGCGTTCGCCGATCGCGCGGTCGGCCGGATACTGGATTCGATCCTGCTGCAAGCCGAAGCGCGCGGCCAGCTGCGGTTGAACGGCGATCCAGCCGCTGCGGCCATGACGGTCCTCGGCATGGGCAAGCTCGGCGCCGGCGAGCTCAACTACTCCAGCGACATCGACCTGATCGTCCTCTACGACCGCGAGGCACCGGCGATCGCGGAGGACGACGCCATCGGCGCCAAGCTCGTGCGCGTCGTCCGCTCGCTCGTGCAGGCGCTGAGCGAGCGGACGGCCGAGGGCTATGTCTTCCGCACCGACCTGCGCCTGCGGCCCGACCCCGGCTCCACGCCGCTGGCGATCTCCGTCCAGGCGGCCGAGACCTACTACGAAAGTGTCGGCCAGAACTGGGAGCGCGCGGCCATGATCAAGGCGCGCCCGGTCGCCGGCAACATCGCGGTCGGCGAACGCTTTCTGGACGGCCTGCGTCCCTATATCTGGCGCAAGCACCTCGACTTCGCCGCCATCGCCGACATCCATTCGATCAAACGCCAGATCGACGCCCATCGCGGCACAGGCACGGTGAAGGTGGCGGGCCACAACGTGAAACTTGGCCGCGGCGGTATCCGCGAGATCGAGTTCTTCGGCCAGACCCAGCAGCTGATCTTCGGCGGCCGCCATCCCGGCCTGCGGCTGCGCGGCACCATCGAGGGCCTGCATGCTCTGGTTGAGCACGGCATGCTGGCCGCCAACGTCGCGGCCGACCTGTCGACCGCCTACCGCTATCTGCGCCGGGTCGAACATCGCCTGCAGATGGTCGACGATCACCAGACCCACACGCTGCCGACGTCCGACGAAGGCCTGGAAGCTGTCGCGACGTTCCTCGGTTATCCCGACGTCGGCGGATTCCACCACGAACTGCTCGACACGCTGCGGCTGGTCGAAAGCCACTACGCGCGACTGTTCGAGGAATCGCCCGGACTCGGCGCCGCGGGCGGCAATCTCGTGTTCACCGGCACCGATCGCGACCCCGGCACGCTGGCGACGCTGCGCGATCTCGGCTACGGCGAACCGGAACGCGCGTGGGACGTCGTCAGCCAATGGCACCATGGCCGCTACCGTTCCACCCACACCGTGCGCGCCCGCGAACTGCTGACCGAGCTCAAACCGGCGCTGCTCAAGGCCCTGGCGAGCGGTGCGGACCCCGACCAGGCCCTGCTGCGGTTCGACGCCCTGTTGCGCGCCCAGCCGGCCGGCGTGCAGCTGTTCTCGCTGTTCAAGGCCAACCCCTCGCTGCTCGATCTGGTCGCCACCATCATGGGCAGCGCGCCGCGCGTGGCGGGCCATCTCGCGCCCAATCCCGTGCTGCTCGACGGCGTGCTGACGGCCGGCTTCTTCGACGCGTTTCCTGACCGCGCCGTGCTGGCCGCCGATCTCGACATCGCGCTGCGCCATTGCACCGACGAGCAGGAACTGCTCGACGCGGCCCGCCGCTGGACCAACGATCAGCGGTTCCGGATCGGCGTCAAGCAGCTTGCCGGCCCGCTGGCGCCGGATGCCGCCGGCCATGCCTACGGCGACGTCGCGGAGGTGGCGCTGGCCGCGATTTCCGATCGCGTGCAGACGATGTTCGAGACCCAGCATGGCGGTTTCGGTGGGCGCCGGCTGGCGGTCGTGGCGCTGGGCAAGCTCGGCAGCCGCGAGATGACCGCGACGTCGGATCTCGACCTGATCTTCGTCTACGACGTGCCAACGGGCCTCGAGGCGTCCGACGGCGAACGTCCGCTGGCGCCGGCGCACTATTTCGCCCGCCTCGGCCAGAAAATCCTGACCGCCGTGACCGTGCCGACCAACGAAGGGGTCCTCTACGAGGTCGACATGCGCTTGCGACCCTCCGGCAACAAGGGGCCGCTGGCGACCTCGCTGGCCGCGTTCGAGGCCTATCAGCGCGACGCGGCCTGGACGTGGGAACACATGGCGCTGATCCGCGGCCGCGTCGTGGCGGGTCCGGCCGAACTGGCGGACAAGGTATCGAGGGCGATCCACGCCGCCTTGTCGCGGCCGCGCCAGCCGGAGCGGTTGCTGCGCGACGTCGCCGACATGCGCGCCCGCATCGCCGAACACCGGCCGCCGCGCAACGGCTGGGACGTCAAGCTGATCCGGGGCGGCCTGTTCGACATCGACTTCGTCGTCCAGTACCTCCAGCTGCGCGGCGCCCACGACCGGCCGGCGGTGCTGGCGCGCGCCCCGCGCGATGCCATCGAGGCACTGCGCCGCGCCGGTGATCTCTCCGCCCCGCAAGCCATTGCCCTGGGCGACGCACTGCGCCTGTGGACGGCGGTCCAGGGCCTGTTGCGGCTGGCGCTGGACGATCCGGAGCAGGCCTTCGACGAGGACGCGGCCCCCGAGGGTCTGCGCCGCCTGCTCGCCCATGCCGCCGGGGTCGACACTTTCGCCGCGCTGCGAGAACGGATGAAATCGGCCGCCGAATCGGCGTATCAAGCCTATCTCGACATCGTCGAACGGCCGGCGGCGTCCCTGCCCCCGGCTCCGCAGGAGGCGACATGAGCGCGACCGAAGGCAAGAAAGCTCCCGACTTCACCGCCGCCACCGACGGCGGCGGCACGCTCAAGCTGTCGGCGCTGCGCGGCAAGCCGGTGGTCCTCTATTTCTATCCCAAGGACGACACGCCGGGCTGCACCACCGAGGCGCGCGGCTTCAGCGACCGGCAGGCAGAGTTCGCGAAGCTCGGAGCGACCGTTACCGGGGTTTCGAAAGACAGCGTCGCGCGGCACGACAAGTTCAAGGCCAAGTACGAGCTGAACTTCCCGCTCGTGTCGGACGCCGACGGCGCGATCTGCGAGAAGTACGGCACCTGGATCGAAAAAAGCCTGTATGGCCGCAAGTACATGGGCATCGAGCGCGCGACGTTCCTGATCGATTCCACGGGCACGTTGCGCAAGGCCTGGCACAAGGTGAAGGTCGCCGGCCACGTCGAGGACGTTCTGGCCGCGCTGAAGGCGCTCTGAAAACCGTCCCGTCCCCCGCCCTTCGCGGCGGGGGACGATGTCGATACGGTCCCTACTCGGCCGCCCGCGCGATCGTCTTGCCCGGCGTCAGGTGCCAGACCATCGGCAGCACTTCCTTCGACAGCAGTTCGAGCGAGCGCTTCCATGCGCCCGGGGTCTCGGCGTAGTCGAAGCCGAACACCGACAACTGACCGAACCCACCGACCTCATGGTAGATTTTCTCGATCTTCGCTGCGACGGTTTTCGGCGAACCGACGATCCAGTTGTGCTTCGCGCAATATTCCGGCGTGACGTCGGAATCGGCGACGTTCGGATCGTGCTTGAGATACTCGAAGAAGCCGAACTGCTGCAGCAGCGGCAGGAAGTATTCCCGCATCATGCGGCCCATGTGCGAGCCGACGCTGAGCCGCATCGCTTCCTCGTCGGTGTCGGCGACGAACACCTCGCGCACCATCCGCCACTGGTTGCGGTCGGCCACGCGGCCGGACCTCGCGGCGCCGATTTCGACGGCTTCCCAGTGGCTGGCGACATAGCCCGGATTGAGGTTGAGGCTCATCGGCATGTAGCCGCGTTCGCCCGCCAGCTTCAGCGTGTCGGACCCCTTGCTGAGGCCCGCGACGCCGATCGGGGGATGCGGCGTCTGCAGCGGTTTGATGTGTGGCTTGAGGAACCCGAACATCGTATCCGGTTTCGTGACGTGCCAGAACTTGCCCTTGAAATCGAACGGCTCGGTCGAGGACCACAGCTTCAGGATGATGTCGAGCGCCTCGCGCGTCATCTCGCGGTTGACGCCCGACATGCCATCGACGTTGAACATCGCCCAGTCGCTGGGCAGGCCGCTGGCGGCGATGCCGAAATTGAGCCGGCCGCCGGAGATGTGGTCGAGCATGGCGACGCGGTTCGCCAGCTCGGCGGGGTGATGGTAGGGCAGCAGGAAACCGCCCGGCCCGAGCCGGATGTTCTTGGTCTGCATCAGCGCCTGCGCGACGAGCAAGTCGGGCGCCGGATGCGGTTCCCACGGCGCGGTGTGATGCTCGCCGATCCAGCATTCGGTGAAACCCAGCTCGTCGAGCCAGCGGATCACCTGGAGGTCCCACTCGTGGCCGGCGGCCAGCGACCGCTCCGGCGGATGCGAGGGCATCGTGAAGTATCCGAACTGCATGTTCCAGCTCCCACGCTCGCGGACGCCCAAACGGGTCCGGTCTGCCAAGTCTGCGCCGGGCCGCCGCGGGAGTCTCCTGCGCGAAGCGCAACGGCGCCCGTCGCGACGCGCATGCGTTCGCGCGCGCGCCGGATTGACAGTCGTCCGCCCGGTCGGGTCAGGGCGAGCGGTATCGCGCCAGCTTCACGACCGGCTTGTCGCCGGCCTTGTCGACGCGCGCCACCAGCGCCCCGCCGTCGGCCAGCGGCGCGACAACCACGTCCTCGCCAGCCGGGTCGAGCCGCCAGCGTGGCTCTCCGGTTGACGCGAAACCCACGACGATCCGCGTCGGCGGCGTCGTCTCCACCGCGGGCTCGGCGACCATGACAAGCGCGTCGCCCGCCCGCGCCAGCGACGTGCAGCGGAGCGTGCCGAGATCGACCCGCCGCCGCACCGCCCGGTCGACGTCGTGCAACACCAGCGCGTTGCCCGGCGCGGCACCGGGCGACCGTTCGGCCGCGTCGGCGACGCGGAGTTGCAGCGTCGGTCCGACCAGAACCGCGCAGCCCAGGGCGAGCACATCGTCGAACGCGTTCCGTGCCAGCAGCTTGCCGTCCGCGCCATGGCGCCTGATCGTCGCCGTCTCCCGGCCGCCGCCCGCGTCGACCATCAACAGGGAGTAGCCACCATCCTCGTTGCCGCGCGCGTCCACCACGTGGTCGGGGAATTTGGCCGATACGGCTTCGTGCAGCAGATTGCCTGTCGTGGTGAAGCGCGCGTACCACCAGACCGGCGGCGCGTGCCACGCCGTGCCGCCCGCCACCAGCGAACCGTCCTTCAGACGCCGCAGCACCGTGGCTTTGCGCGCGATGTCGGCGGGCTTCATCCGGCCAATGGCCGGCGGCAGTCCACGCGTCTGGATCGCGCGCCCGGTGGCGTCGACCGCGAGCAGTTCGGTGACCGGCGGCCGGTCGCCCGCGCCCAGCGACGACCAGGTCGACAGCAGCCACGCCTTGTCCGCCGCCTCGCCGTTGATCGTCGCCGCGAACAGACCCGGTTTCGGCCGTCCGGCGGGCGGCGTCAGTGGGTGCCGGAAGACGTCCTTGCCCGCCCCGTCGATGGCAACCAGCCGGGCCGCTTCGCCGTTGGCGGCGTGCGCCACGAACAAGGCGCCGCCGTCGGGCCGCGCCGTCAGCCCGCGCAGCGTGCCCAACGGGCCGTGCCAATAGCGCAGCTCGTCGGACCGGGGCTCCCCCATCGGCTCGACGTCGATCACCCGCTCCCAGACCAGCGTCGGCGCCGACGCCTTGAGAGTTTCCGACTCCGGCGCCGTCCGGGTCTGGGCTTCGCCCGGACTGGCAAGTCCCGCGATCGCCATCATCGCCAGCCGCGGCAGCAGTCTCGTTATCGTCACACCGGTCTCCCGTTGTCGTACAACGCGACTTCATCGCGCGAGTACGGGTCACACTACTCACGGAGCCCGATAGCGTGCCAGCTTCACGACCGGCTTGCCATCGACGACGCCCGGCCGCGCGACCAGGACGCCGCCGTCGGCCAGCGGTTCGACCCTCGCGACACCCGCCGGCAGGTCGAGCCGCCAACGCTGCTCGCCCGTGGGCGTGAACCCCGCGACGATCATCGGCGGCGTATCGCCCGCACCGGCCGGGGTCGCGACCAGCACAATGCCGTCGCCGGTCCGCCTCAGCGCGGCGCATTCGTTCGCGCCCATCCCGATCCGGCGCGCGACGCCGCCGTCGGCGTCGACGAGGACCAGTCGCCCCCGGGCGAGCGTATCGCCGTGGTCGGGCTGCTTGCGTTCGTACTCGGGGTCGTAGCGCAGATGCGTGTTCGCCCCGGTCAGGACCGCGCAATCCCCATCGCTCCGAAAGCCCTCGAACGAGCGGCGCGTCTTCGACTTGCCGTCCGCGCCGTACCGCAACAGCGTCGGGGGCGCCTCGACCAGCAGGAGCGAGTAGCCGCCATCCTCGTTGCCGCGGGCGTCTTCGACGGAGGTGGGGTAGAGCCGCGTCGTGCGTTCGTGGAAGAGCGTGCCATCGACGGTGAAGCGGGCGAACCACCAGGCGGGGGGCCCGAAATAGGCGGTCCCGCCCGCCAGCAGCGAACCGTCCGGCAGACGCCGCAGGACCGTGGCCTCTCGCTCGTCGACCTCCAGCGGGCCCCGCGGGTCGAGGCCGCGGTGGACAAAGCGTGGCAGCTGCCGGACGACGGTCCGGTACGCAGGTCCGTCGATTCCGATCAGCTGCGTCGCGACCGGTCCGACGTCCGGCTCGCCCGCCGGTCGCCAGGTCAGAAACACCCAGATCCTGTCGCGCCCTTCGCCGTTCAACGCCGCCGAACGGAGCACGGGCTTTTTCCCCACGCCCGCCGGTGCGGGAAGCGGCATCGAGAAGGCGTCCGCGCCGTCGCCTCGCACGCCAATCAGGCGTGCCGCCTCGCCCGACGTCCCGCCCGCGACGATCAGTGCCCCGCCATCGCCGCGCGCAGCCAGAGCGCGCAGGTTCCACGGCCGGTGCTCGTCGTCGGCAGGCGTCCTCGTCGCGGGCAGGTCGACAATCCGTTCCCAGACCAGCCTCGGCGCCGGCGCGAGGAGCGCGTCCGGCGCCGCCGGCGCCGGCCTGTTCTGCGCCATCGTCGCTGTCGTCACGCCCACCAGGATCGACACAATCGTTCCGGCGATCCACGATCGGCGATGCACGGTCATGGCTACGCCCTCCCTCGACACCGTCACGGAGCCCGGTAGCGCGCCAGTTTCACGACCGGCTTGCCGTCGGCGACGTCGGGCCGCGCGACCAGGACGCCACCGTCGGCGAGCGGTTCCACCTTCGCGATGCCCGACGGTACGTCGAGCCGCCAGCGCTGCGCACCAGCGGGCGTGAAACCGGCCACGATCATCGGCGGCGTGTCGCCCGCCTCGGAGCGCGTCGCGACCAGCACGATGCCATCGCCCGTCCGCGACAGCGACGTGCATTCGTTCGGCCCCATCCCGATGCGGCGCGCGATGGCGCCGTAGGCGTCGACGAGGACCAATCGCCCCCGCGCGAAGGTATCGGACTTGTCGCCGGGCTTGCGCTCGCTCTCGGGTCGATAGCGCAGATGCGTGTTCGCCCCGGTCAGGACGGAACAATAGCCATAGGCCGGCAGATCCTCGAACAGGCGGCGCGTCGTCAGTTTTCCGTCCGCACCGTATCGCCGCAGCGTCGCGGGAGCGCCGCCACGCTCGGCATCGACCATCAGGAGCGAGTAGCCGCCGTCCTCGTTGCCGCGGGCGTCCTCGACGAAGTCGGGAAAGCCGCGCGATTTGCTTTCGTGGAAGAGCTTGCCCTCGACGGTGAAGCGGGCGAACCACCAGTAGGGTGGGCCGTAATACGCGGTGCCGCCGGCCAACAGCGATCCGTCCCGCAAACGTCGCAGGACATTGGCCTGTCGCTCGTCGATCTCCGAACGACCGGGCGGAATGTAGCGAGGCAACTGGCGGCTGGTGGTCCGGTACTCCGGTCCCTCGATCCCGATCAGCTGCGTCGCGATCGGCCCGGCATCCTGCTCGCCGGCCGGGCGCCAGGTCAGGAGCGCCCATGTCTTGTCGCGGCCCTCGCCGTTCAGCGTCGCATGGCGCAGCGCGGCTTTGGGCACGTCTGCCGGCGCCGGCAGCGGCATCGAGAAGGCGTCCCTTCCGTCGCCACGGACCCCGAACAGCCGGACCGCCTCGCCCGACGCCGCGCCCGCCACGATCAGCGCCCTGCCATCGCCGCGCGCACCCAACGCGCGCAGATGCAGCAGCGGCCCGGCCCAATAGTGGGCCTCGCCGGCTGGTCGGGTCGCCACCGGCACGTCGACCACCCGTTCCCATAGCAACACCGGCGGCGGCGCTTTCAGGACTTCGATCGCGAGTGTGTCTTGTGCCGTCGCCGACATCGCGACGGCCAAGGTCGCAAGCGCGCCCGCCAGGCAGCGGCGGAACACGGCCACGACCGCGACCTCAAACGACCTGGTTCTTCAACGCGCTCTCGCCCCGCCACAGGCGATCGAGGTTTTCCATCAGCAGGTCGAGCACGTTGTCCTCGTACTGGCGCGTCTCGCCGGCCGAATGCGGCGTCACCAGCACGTTGGGCATCGCCCACAGCGGCGACGCGGCACCGAGCGGCTCCTCGACGGCGA
This sequence comes from Caenispirillum bisanense, assembly GCA_945878895.1. GTDB lineage: Bacteria > Pseudomonadota > Alphaproteobacteria > Reyranellales > Reyranellaceae > CAMDVZ01. The sequence continues at coordinate 10,186 of CAMDVZ010000065.1, forward strand.
CGTCGAGCGCCGCGCCGGCGATCCGTCCGTCGTTGAGCGCCGCAATCAGGGCAGGCTCGTCGACGCACCGACCGCGTGCCACGTTGATCAGGAAGGCGGACGGTTTCATCGCTGCCAGCGCCCGCGTGTCGATCAGTTTCTCGGTTTGCGGCGTCAGCGGACAGGTCAGCGCCACGTAGTCGGCGCGCGGCAGCACGTCGTGCAGTCCCGCGTCGGCGACAACCTCGTCGGCCGCCCCCGCTCCCGTGGACGGATCGCGCTTGGTGCCGATCACGTGCATGCCGAAGGCGCGCGCGATGGTCGCGAGGCGACTGCCGATGCGGCCGAGCCCGACGATCACCAGCGTCTTGTCGCCAAGTTCGTCCTCGCGCTTGCCGAGGTCGCCGATCATCCCGCGCCAATGCCGTTTGGCCTGGTTGTCGCGGGCGAGATGCAGCTGGCGCGACATGGCGAGGATCAGCGAGATGGCGTGCTCGGCGACGGCCCGTTCGTTCGAGCCCTGGGCGCTGGCCAGACGCACGCCGGCGGCGGCGAGCCTGGCCTTGTCGTACTGGTCGACGCCGGCGCTGATCGACTGGATGAAACGCAGTTTGGGCGCGTTCGCCAGCAACTCGTTGCGCCACATGCCCGAGACGACGACGACATCGGCACCGGGAATGGCTGCCTCGAAGGCGTCGCGATCGCGAACCTCGACGAAGCGGATATCGGGGCTGCGAACCGTAAATCGGTCGCCCATGCGATAGGCGACGTGCGCGAAGCACACCGTCAGGGCACTTCGGGCGGGAAACGCTGTCATCTGAAACTCCGGTTCGAACGCCGACACGGCTCCCATTGTAGGGCGCCAGTCGACACGGCGGAACAGAAGTCGTGGCGTGACAGGTTCGTTCTCGCCTCGCCGGTCGCCGTCCGCGTCGACCGGATCGACGCCTCAGGCCTCGTCTGGCTTCTGGCCGACGCGTTGCGCCAGCGAGGCGGCCATGAACTGGTCGAGATCGCCGTCGAGTACCTTGTGCGGATCGCTGCGCTCCACCCCGGTGCGCAGGTCCTTCACCATCTGGTAGGGCTGCAGGACGTAGGAGCGAATCTGGTGGCCCCAGCCGATGTCCGACTTGGTGGCCTCCTGCGCCATCTTCTCTGCCTCGCGCTTCTGCAACTCGGCCTCGTAGAGACGCGCCTTCAGCATCGCCATCGCCTTGGCGCGATTCTGGTGCTGGCTGCGCTCCTGCTGGCAGGCGACCGCGATGCCGGTCGGCAGATGGGTCAGGCGGACGGCCGAATCGGTCTTGTTGATATGCTGCCCGCCGGAACCGGAGGCGCGATAGGTGTCGACCCGCAAATCCTTGTCGAGAATCTCGATCTCGATGGTGTCGTCGACTTCCGGGTACACCCAGGCCGAGGCGAAGCTGGTATGGCGGCGGGCCTGGCCATCGAACGGCGAGATGCGCACCAGGCGGTGCACGCCGCTCTCGGTCTTGAGCCAGCCATAGGCGTTGGGCCCGTCGATCTTGACGGTACAGGACTTGATGCCGGCTTCCTCGCCGGGGCTTTCCTCGAGGTAGGTGACCTTGTAGCCGCGCTTCTCGGCCCAGCGCATGTACATGCGGGCCAGCATCTCGCCCCAGTCCTGGGCCTCGGTGCCGCCGGCGCCGGCATTGACCTCGACGTAGCAATTGTTGCCGTCGGCCTCGCCCGACAGCAGCGATTCCAGTCGCAGCTGCGCGGCCTCCGCGTGCAGGGCGCGGATACCGGCCTCGGCCTCCTCGACCAGGGCCTGGTCGCCCTCCTCGCCCGCCAGTTCGATCATCTCGGCGTTCGACGCGGTCTCGCCCTCGATGCGGCGGATGTTGGCGATCGCCTTTTCCAGCCCGTCGCGCTCGCGCATCAGGGTCTGGGCCTGTTTGGCGTTGTCCCAGAAATCGGCCCGCTCGGCGCGCGCGTTCAGCTCCGACAGGCGATCGATCGCGCTATCGAAGTCAAAGATGCCTCCTCAGCAGCGCGAGCGACTGCTGGATCTGGCCGAGGAAGGTCTGGATTTCGGCGCGCATTTCACGGGTCCGGAAGGGGCCGGCCTCTTAGTAGGTCTCGCCGGTGCCCGTCAAGGCCGGGCCCTTCGGGCGATTGGCGGCCGAGGGCGGTGGCGCGGTCGGCGCTGACGGCGCCGGCGCCCCGTCGTCGCGCGTCGCGGGCGTCAGCACCACGCCGGTCCGCTGGGCCGGCGGCGACGGCGGCGCGGCCTGCACGACCTCCTCGGGCGGTTCCTCCTCGGCCGGGGCGCCCGGCACGCGGAAGGGCGAATAGCCGTCGAGCACGGCCCACTCGCCGTTGGGCTCGGTGCCGGGCTTGAAGCCTTCCCAGATGCCCGAGGTGTCGCCGGGCGCCGTGCGTTGCCCGCTGCCGGGATTGACGCGGATCATGCGCAGGCCGGGCGGAATGCGGAACGGGGTCGGCGCCTTGCCCTTGAACAGTTCGCGCGCCACCTGCTCGAACACCGGCACGGCTGCGTCGCCGCCGGTCTCGCGGGCGCCCAGCGATTTCGGTTCGTCGAAGCCGAGATAGACGCCGATCACGATGTCCGGCGTCATGCCGATGAACCAGACGTCGCGGGCGTCGTTGGTCGTGCCGGTCTTGCCCGCGATGGGGCGTCCGAGTGCCGCGAGTCTGGCGGCAGTGCCGCGCGTCGTGACGCCCTGCATCATCTGGACGACCTGGTGGGCCGACAGCGGGTCGATCACCGGTTCGCGGCGATCGACCACCGCGGGCATCTCGCCTTCCGGCGGCGGCGTGTCGCGCGCGCAGCCGTCGCAGCTGCGCGGGTCGTGCCGGAATATCGTGCGTCCGTTGCGGTCCTGCACCCGCTCGATCAGGCTCGGCGTGACGCGCCTGGCGCCGTTGCCGAGCATCGCGTAGCCCATCGTCATGCGCAGAAGCGTCGTCTCGCCCGCCCCGAGCGCGATCGGCAGGTAGGGTTTCAGATTGTCGTCGACGCCGAAATCGCGCGCCACCTTGCCGACCTTGTCCATGCCCACGAACTTGGCCATGCGCACGGTCATCAGGTTGCGGGACTTCTCCAGGCCGCTGCGGATCGTCATCGGCCCCATGAAGCCGCCGCCGTAGTTCTGCGGCGTCCAGGGCGGTTGTCCGCCGCCCTGCTCGATGGTGATCGGGGCGTCGAGCACGATGGTGGAGGGCGTCAGGCCCAGCTCCATCGCGGCCAAATAGACGAACGGCTTGAACGAGGAACCGGGCTGGCGCATCGCCTGGGTGACGCGATTGTACTGGCTGCGCGCGTAGCTCCAGCCGCCGGCCATGGCGAGAATGCGGCCGGTCTGGACGTCCATGACCACCACGGCGCCATCGATGTTGGGGATCTGCCGCAGGCCGTAGACCGCCGGCCGTGGCCCCGTCGCCGGAGCCGTCGGTTCCACCGCGATCACGTCGCCGGGCTGCACGATGTCGAGCCAGCGCTGCGACAGCCAGCCCACCGTCTGCTTGGGCAAGGTACGTCCCTGCGGCGTCTTCGCGTCCAATTGCAGCATGCCCTCGCCGTCGCGCGTGCCCACCCGGGCGCCGTTGCCGTCGACCCGCAACACCACGGCCGCCCGCCACTCTGGCGGTCCGGTGAAGGGCTTCTGCTCCAGATGTTTGGCCAGCCGCTGTTGCCAGTTGTCGAGCGACGTCAGCTTTTCGGTGGCGCCGCGCCAGCCATGGCGGCGGTCGTAGCCGATCAGCCCGTCGCGCAAGGCCTGGTCGGCGATCCGCTGGACGTTGGTGTCGAGCGTCGTGCGGACCATCAGGCCGCCTTCGTAGAGGCCCTTGTCGCCGTAGGCCGCGACGAGGTTGCGGCGCACCTCCTCGGTAAAAAACTCGGCGGCGGTGAAGTTCGGGATGGCGCGCCGACGCAGCTCCAGCTTCTCGGCGCGCGCCGCCTGGGCCTCGGCGTCGGTGATGTAGCCGTCTTCCAGCATGCGGTGGAGCACGTAGTCGCGCCGCGCGTGGGCTTCCTTCGGATTGCGCACGAGGCTGTAGTAGTTCGGCGCCTTGGGCAGACCCGCCAGATAGGCGATCTCGTTCAGGGTCAGCTCGTCGAGTGCCTTGTCGAAATAGTTGAGCGCCGCGGCCGCCACGCCGTGGTTGCCGCCACCGAGATATATCTTGTTCAGATAGAGCTCGAGAATCCGCTCCTTGCTGAAGGTGGTCTCGATGCGAAACGCGAGGATGGCCTCGCGGATCTTGCGCCGGATGCTGACCTCGTCGCCGACCAGGAAGTTCTTGGCGACCTGCTGGGTGATGCTCGACGCGCCCTCGGGGCGCCGGCCGCTGCCGCGATTCTGGATGTTGGTCAGAATGGCCCGACCAACGCCGATGAAGTCGACGCCGGCGTGACCATGAAATCGCTGATCCTCGGCCGCGACGAACGCATGGACGAGGCGGCGGGGCATCGCCGAGACGGGCACGAACACGCGCTTTTCGGTGGCGTACTCGTGCAACAGGCGACCATCGGCGGTGTAGAGCCGGGTCGAGGTCGGCGGCTGGTAGTCGATCAGCTGCTTGTGGTCCGGTAGCCCCGGCGAGAAATAGTAATAGGCGCCGCCGACCGCGCCGAAGCCGCAGACGAGCCCGGCAAACCCCAGCCACATGACCCAGCGAACCAACCACACGGCGACCGACCTGTTTTTTCCGACGACCTGTCCAGTGAACGCGCGCGTCGGCGCGCACCGCGACGTCGCTAGCCTATCAGATAGGCCCGCACTACGCCTTTTTCGCGGCGCCGCCACCCGGACCGACCGGCGGCCGCGGCACCGGCCAAGCCGGCGCCGGCTCGGACGGTGGCACGGCGGCGAAGAACCGGTCGGCCGCGTCCATGATCCCGAGCGCAAGACGTTGCTGGTGGATTGGCTGCTTCAGCAGTTGCTCGTCGTAGCGGTTCGACAGATAACCCAGCTCGACTAGGATGGCCGGAATATCCGGCGCCGTGAGCACCGCGAAGCCGGCCTGGCGATGCGTGCGCGGCAGCAGCCCGACGCCCCGCCGTTGCAAGGCGTCCACCGCGAGGTTGGCGGCCAGCCGGGAATGGTTGATCGTGCCGCGCTGGGTCAGATCGAGCAGGACGCTGGCGACTTCGCGCGGCTTGTCGCTGAAATCGACGCCCGCGACGATGTCGGCCTTGTTCTCGCGGGCGGCCAGGGCCGCGGCCTCGCGGTCGCTCGCCTGCTCCGACAGGGTATAGACGCTGGCACCCCGGGTCGCGGCGTTAGGATGCGAATCGGCATGCAGCGAGACAAACAGCTCGCCCTTGGCCGCCCGCGCCCGCTGCACGCGCTCGCGCAGCGCCACGAACTGATCCGACGAGCGGGTCAGCAACACCTTGTATCGTCCGGAGCCGACCAGTTCGCGTTCCAGCAGTCGCGCGACCGTCATGACGATCGCCTTCTCGTGGATGCCGGTTCCGCCGCTGGTTCCCGGATCGGGTCCGCCAT
>CAMDVZ010000066.1 GCA_945878895.1 Caenispirillum bisanense
CCCAGCCGGCGTGCGAACCGGCCACGTCCGGCGCGCTTGTCGGGACAGGCTCCGGCGTACTAGTGAGCCCGGCATGACCGCATCGTCCGCCACCGCCGACATCGCAGCGCTCGAAGGCCAGTTCGCCGCCGAGGGCTATATCTGCAACGCCTCGATCGCGACGGCGATCTTCCTGGCGCAAAAACTCTCGAAGCCGCTGCTGATCGAGGGCCCGCCCGGCGTCGGCAAAACCGAGCTCGCCAAGGCGACCGCCGCCATCACCGGCAAGCCGCTGATCCGCCTGCAATGCTACGAGGGGCTCGACGAGGCCAAGGCGCTCTACGAGTGGAAATACGGCAAACAGCTGCTCTACACCCAGGTGCTGAAGGAGAAGCTCGGCGACCTGCTGGAGGGCGCCAAGGGGCTGAAGGCCTCGCTGGCGCGCCTGCACGAGTTCGACGACACCTTCTTCAGCGAGGAATTCCTCGAACCCAGGCCGTTGCTCAAGGCCCTGTGGGAGCCGAACGGCGCCGTCCTGCTGATCGACGAGATCGACAAGTCCGACGACGAGTTCGAGGCCTTCCTGCTGGAGCTGCTGTCGGACTACCAGATCTCGATCCCCGAGCTCGGCACCGTCAAGGCGCGCTCGACGCCCGTGGTGTTCCTGACGTCCAACAACACGCGCGAGATCGGCGACGCGCTCAAGCGGCGTTGCCTGCATCTCTACATCCCCTTCCCCGAGCCGGCGCTGGAGCGGCGGATCATCGCGTCGCGCGTGCCGGAGCTGGAAGCGGGCCTGCGCACCCAGCTGGTCGCCTTCGTCCAGGGCTTGCGCAAACTGGAACTGAAGAAGATCCCCGCCATCAGCGAGACCATCGACTGGGCCCGCACGCTGGTGCTGCTGCACGCCCAGGAGATCGACCCCGAACTGGTGCGGCGCACGCTCAACGTGCTGCTGAAATTCCAGGACGACATCGACAACATCGACAACGAGATCCCGACCCTGGTCGCCAAGGCGAAAGCCGAGGTCAGGTGACGACGATGCCGGGGTGGGCCCCTTCCGCGACTGTCTGGCTCCGGCGGCACTCCGTCGTCGACCCGCGGCGCGGCGGCGCCGGTCGTCCCGACACGCGCCGGCAGGAAGTCGGCGGCGGCCCAGTCGCGCCATGACCGAGGTCCTGGCCGATTTCATCCGGGCTCTGCGCGCCGCCGACGTACGCGTTTCCAGCGCCGAGTCGATCGACGCCGGCCAGGCGTTGCACCTGGTCGGCTACGACGACCGCCAGGCGTTGCGCCACGCGCTGTCGCAGGCGCTGGCCAAGAGCATCGACGAGAAGGCCGCGTTCGAGGAAACCTTCGACCGCTATTTCGCGTTCGACCAGTTCACCGACGGGCCGGCGCGACCCGAGGACGCCGACGCGTACCCGAACGACACGGCCGATCCGGGCAAGGCCGACAACGACAACGAGAACGCCGAAGGAAGCGGCGAGATACCCAACGGCGGCGACGGCGCGCCGGGCAACGACGGCGAGGGCGCGCCCGGTCAGGATGGCGAGGGTGGCGAGGGACAGGGTGGCGAAGGCTCCGGCGGTGGCGGCGGAGCCGGTGGTCGCGGTCGCTCGCGTCGGCCGCCCGATCTTCTGGCGTTGCTCGAATCGGGCGACCAGGCCCGGCTCCAGATGGCACTGGCCGGCGCGGCCCGCCAGGTGCGGCTCAACGACATCCGGTTCTTCACCCAGCGCGGCCTCTATACGCGACGCATGATGGAGGTGATGGGGATCGAGGGCTTCGAGCGCGTGATTTCGGAGTTCGAGCGCCAGGGCGGCGAAGACGATCCACGCGCCGTGCGCTTGCGCGCGATGCGCGAGACGTTCCGCCTCCAGGTCCGCGACTACGTCGAGAAGCAGCTGGCGCTGTTCACCGCCAACGTCGGCCGCAAGCTGCGCGAGGAGACGCTGTCGGAAGTCCGGCTGACCAATATCGACCAGTCCGACATGAAGATCATGCGGGCGTTGATCAACAAGATGGCCAAGCGCCTGGTCGCGCTCCACTCGCGGCGCAAGCGGGTGACGCGGCGGGGCCATCTCGACGTACGCCGGACCATCCGCGCCAACATCGAGTTCGACGGCCTGCTGTTCCACACGGTCTGGAAGCGCACCAAGATCGACCGGCCGAAAATCATCGCGGTGTGCGACATCTCCGGTTCCGTGGCCCGCGTGTCGCGCTTCCTGCTGATGTTCCTCTACAGCGTCCAGGAAGTGCTGCCCAACGTGCGGTCCTTCGCCTTCTCCAATCGGCTGGGCGAGGTCACGAAGCTGTTCCGCGAGAAAGATCCCGACGACGCCATGGCCGAGACCATGAAGGTGCATGGCGGCGGCTCGACCGACTACGGCAAGGCCTTCATGGATCTCGAGTCGCTGGCGATGGCCGACATCGACCACCGCACGACGGTGCTGATCCTGGGCGACGCACGCTCCAATTACGACGATCCACGCGCCGACATCCTGAAGAAAATCCACGAGCGGGCGCGCCGCGTGCTGTTTCTCAATCCCGAGGGCAAATCGCAGTGGAGCACCGGCGACAGCGAAATGCGCCGCCTCTCGCCACACTGCGACCGCGCCATCGTCTGCGCCTCGCTGAGCGACCTCAAACGCGTCGTCACCGACCTGATGCGCACGGCGGTGTAGGCGTCAATCCTCAGGAGCGCAGCACGGCGCCCGCCTTCGCCTCGGTCAGCCCGCCTTTGGTCCAGGTCGGCTCGCCGTTGACGATGGTGTGTTCGACGCCACGCGAGGGCATGACCATGCGCTTGGCACCGCCGGGCAAGTCGAAGCGGCGTTCGCCGCGGTTGCTGGAGCCGATTGTGGCGGGATCGAAAATCGCCACGTCGGCGGCCATGCCGACCTGGAGACGGCCGCGGTCCTTGATGCCGAACAGGTCGGCTGGATCGGAGGTCAGGCGGCGCACGCCCTCCTCGATGCTCAGCGCCTGGCGCTCGCGCACCCAGGTGCCGAGCAGGAAGGTCGGATAGCCAGCGTCGCACAGCATGTCGACATGGGCACCGCCATCGCCCAGCGCGATCAGCACGCTCTTGTCGTTCAGGATCTCGGTCATGCGGTCGACGCGGGTGTTGAAGGACTGGACCGTGAACTCGATGTCGAGATCGTCCTTCAACGTCAGATCGAGGAAGGCATCGACGCCGTCCTTGCCCTGCTCGCGCGCGATATCGGCGATCGACATGCCTTCGAGCCGCTTGAGGTCGGGCGACTTCGCCTCGTGGACGTTGATGCGGCTCCAGTTGCCGAAATTGGCGGGCTTCTTGAGATCCTCGCGGAACTGGTTCCGGAACGAGGGATCGGCGTAGGCTGCGGCCTGGGCGGCCTTCGACTTGTCGACGAACAGCCGGTTCCAGCTCGGAAACGCGGCGAACGAGAACGGGTTGCGCATGTTGATCTCGCGCGTCAGCGGCAGCGGCGAGGTCTGAGGCCGGGCGCCGCGCTTCAGCAACGGCGCGGCCTTGCGCATGGTGTTCCGCACCGCCTCGGGAATATCGTCGCGGTCGAACAGGGCGAGAAACGTGACCGGCCGGCCGCTCTCGGTCAGCAGGAAATCGAGCAGCTCGTACTGCTCGTCGTCGAGCACCGCGATCTGGCGCGTCAGCGCGATCTCGATGGCGCCCTTGCCGCGTTCCCGCAGCGCGTTGGCGTAAGCCTTGAGTTCTTCGCGGCTGGCGTTCCGGCACGCCAGCGGCCGGCCACCGAAGCCGACATGCTGGTTCAGGATGGTGGTCGAGATGCCGAACGCGCCGGCATCGACCGCCTCGCCGAGCAGCGCCTTGATCTTGTGCGTCTCCTCCGCCGTGGCCGCCCGTTCCATCGAGGCCTCGCCCATGACGTAGTGGCGGAACGGCGTCAGCGGCGCCAGAAACGCCAGATTGAGCGACGGATTGCGCGCCTGGGCGGCGTCGAGATATTGCGGGAAGGTCTCCCAGTCCCAGGTGATGCCGGCGTTCAGCACTTCGTACGGAATCGCCTCGACGTTGACCAGATCGCGCATCGCGACATCGCGGGTGCCCGGCTTGCAGGGCGCGATCCCGACGCCGCAATTGCCCATCACCACCGACGTGACGCCGTGCCAGGACGAGGGCGTTACGGCGCCATCCCAGCATATCTGGGCGTCGTAATGGGTGTGAGGATCGATGAAGCCCGGCGCCACCACCAGATCGCCCGCGTCGATGGTACGCGTGGCCGATTCCGTGATCTTGCCGATTTCGGCGATCTTGCCGCCCGAGATGGCAACATCGGCGCGACGGGCCGCGGCGCCCGTGCCGTCGACCACCGTGCCGTTCTTGATCAAGAGATCGTATGCCATCGCATCCTCCCGGAACGTCGACGCGAGCCTAGCGCCGGACCCACGTCCGCGTCCCATGCGAATCCGCCGGGCCTGCCGGGCGACGGACGGGACACGACGAAAGCAGGAGTCTTCCGGCTCCCGCGATGCTACAGGCGGGACAGTCAACCACGGTCCCGCCAATGCCTCGCGAATTGTTGCTCAATGCTTTCCACATGAACACGGTCGGCCACCAGTCGCCCGGCCTGTGGGCGCATCCGCGCGACCGCTCGCGCGACTACACGAAGCTGTCCTACTGGACCGATCTGGCGAAGACGCTCGAACGCGGCCTGTTCGACGGACTGTTCCTCGCCGACGTGCTGGGCGTCTACGACGTGTATGGCGGTTCGCGCGACGCCGCGGTGCGCCACGCCATCCAGGTACCGGTCAACGATCCGCTGATGCTGGTGCCCGCGATGGCGATGGTGACCGGGCATCTGGGCTTCGGCGTCACCTGCACGCTCAGCTACGAGCCGCCCTACCCTTTCGCCCGGCGCATGTCGACGCTCGACCATCTCACCGAGGGGCGGATCGGCTGGAACATCGTCACCGGCTATCTCGACAGCGCCGCCAAAGGCATGGGACTTGCCGGCCAGGCCAGCCACGACCGCCGCTACGACGCGGCCGAAGACTACCTGAAGGTCGTCTACAAGCTCTGGGAAGACAGCTGGGACGACGACGCGGTGCGCGCCGACCCGGTCGCGCGCGTCTACGCCGATCCCGCCAAAGTGCGCCGCGTGCGTCACGACGGGGAGTTCTACAAGGTCGACGCCATCCACCTCTCCGAGCCTTCGCCGCAACGCACGCCCGTGCTTTACCAGGCCGGCGCCTCGGGGCGTGGCCGCGAGTTCGCCGCCGCCCACGCCGAATGCGTCTTCATCAACGGCCCCTCGACGAACGTGGTCGGTCCCTACGTGGCGGACATTCGCGGCCGGGCGGTGGCGGCGGGCCGCGCCGCCGACGATGTCCGCGTTTTCACGCTGGCGACCGTCGTGGTGGCGCCGACCGAAGCGGCGGCGCTCGACAAGCTGGCCGACTACAGATCCTACGTGAACCACGATGCGTCGCTGGCCCTGTTGTCGGGCTGGACCGGCATCGACTTCTCGACCTACGGCCCCGACGACATCCTCACCCATGTCCGCACCGAGGCGATGCGTTCGGCCGTCGATGGCTTCACGTCGGCGGACCCTGGCCGGACGTGGACGGTGCGAGAGCTGGCCGAGCATGTCGGCATCGGCGGTCGCGGGCCGGTGTTCGTGGGCTCGCCCACGCAAGTAGCCGACCAGATGATCGCGTGGGCCGACGCGGCGGGCGTCGATGGCTTCAATCTCGCCTACGCCGTGATGCCCGAGAGCTTCGTCGATTTCGTCGATCTGGTGGTTCCGGAACTGCAGGCACGCGGTCGCGTGAAGCGTGCCTACCGGCCGGGCAGCCTGCGCGAAAAGCTGTTTGGCCTCGGCCCGCGTTTGCCGGCCACGCACCCCGCGCGCAACCCCATCCCGTTGGCGCCGTAAGCCGGCGCGGCACATACTCCCCGATCACCGGCAGCTTCTCGCGAAGGGAATACGAAATGACGAACACCGCCCCCGGCCGGCGCGCCACCATCGCCGGCCTCGCCGCGATGGCGACGGGAACCGGCAGCGCCCGCGCCCAGACGTTCCCGACATCCGCGGTCACGTTGATCGTGCCTTTTCCGCCTGGCGCCGCGACCGACGTCACGATGCGGATCGTGGCGGCCAAGCTCTCCCAGACGTGGAACCAGCCGGTCATCGTCGACAACAAGGGCGGCGCCAACGGTATCATCGCGGCGGAGGCCGCGATGCGCGCGAAGCCCGACGGGCACACGTTGTTCGCCACCTCGTCCATGACCCACGCGGGCAATCCCTCGCTCTACGAAAAACTGCCCTACGACCCGATCCGGGATTTCGAGCCGGTCACCCGCATGAGCCTCGTGCCGCTGGTGATGCTGGTCCACAAGGGCCTCAAGGTGAAGACACTGGCGGAGCTGACGGCGCGGCTGAAGGCCGAACCGGGCAAGCACAATTTCGGCTCCGGCGCGATCTCGGCGCGGGTCGCGGGCGAGCTCTACCGGATGCTGACCGGAATCGACGCGGTCCATGTCGCCTATCGCAACAACCAGCTTGCCGCGCCCGACCTGAACGCCGGCACCATCTCGTTCATGGTGCCCGATCTTTCCAGCGCGAAGATGATCCTCGCCAGCGGCTGGGCCGATGCCCTCGCTATCACGCAGGCTGACTCCTCGCCCTCGTTGCCGGGGGTTCCCGGTGGACCGCAGGCGGGGTTGCCGGGCTTCATTTTCACGACCTGGTCTGCCATCTATGCGCCGAGAGGCACGCCGCGAGACATCGTCGCCAGGCTGAACAGGGACTTCATCGCGGCGGGCACGTCGCCCGAGGTCGCCGCGAAGCTGGACGGCCTCGGTGGCGCGATGAATCCGACCACGCCGGAGGGGCTGGGCGAATTCACGCGCAGCGAGATCGACGCATGGCGCAAGGTTATCCGCGCCGCCAACATCAGGATCGAGTAGCGGCCACGTGGCCGAAGGAGACGCGACGATGCGGATCGGTGTTTTCTATTTCCCGACGGACTACGGCATCGAGGCCGGCGAGTTGGCCAGGGCGCTCGAGGATCGCGGTTTCGAATCGCTGTTCGTCTGCGAGCACACCCACATTCCGGTCAGCCGACGCACGCCCTTTCCAGGCGGCGGCGATCTGCCGAAGCGGTACTCCCACACCTACGATCCCTTCATCGCGCTCTCGTTCGCCGCGGCGGCAACGAAGAAATTGATGCTCGGCACCGGCGTCGCCCTGATCCCGCAGCGCGATCCGATCGTCACGGCGAAGGTCGTGGCGAGCCTCGACCGGCTATCGGGTGGACGGTTCATTTTCGGGATCGGCGGTGGCTGGAACGTCGACGAGATGGAGAACCACGGCGCCCGGCATGCCACCCGTTTCAAGCTGATGCGCGAGCGCGTGCTGGCCATGAAAGCGATGTGGACGCAGGAGGAAGCCTCGTTCCACGGCGAGATGGTCGATTTCGATCCGGTCTGGAGCTATCCCAAGCCGCTGCAACGTCCGCACCCGCCGATCCTGCTGGGTGGCGAGACCGACCACACGTTGCGCCGCGTGGTCGAATACTGCGACGGCTGGTTCCCGCGGCCACGCGGATTCGAGCCCGTCGAGGGCGTTGCCCGGTTGCGTCGCATGGCCGAATCGATGGGACGCGATTTCTCCACCCTGTCGATCACGGTGTTCGGGGCGCCGGCCGACGCCGCGGCCCTCTCGACCTATCGCGCCGCCGGGATCGATCGTGCCCTGCTGGGCATCCCCGACCTGAGCCGCGACGAGATATTGCGGACACTCGACACGGTGGCGCCGCTCGCAACGGCGAACGGTTAGGCAACGGCGCACCCGATCGCGCTTCCCCCACGCAGGAGACGACCCATGAAGACGGTTCAGGAAATGCTCGCGGCCGCCGACGCCGCCGTGCCCCGCATCAGCCCGGCGGAGGCCAAGGGACTCGTCGGCCGGCCCGACGTGCTGTTCGTCGACGTGCGCGAACCGCCGGAAGTCGCGGCATCCGGCAAGGTTCCCGGCGCCGTCGCGATTCCCCGCGGGCTGATCGAGTTCCGCGCCGATCCCGCCTCGGCGATGCACGACGCCGCGTTCGACCGCGGCAAGACCATCGTGACCTACTGCGCGTCGGGTGGCCGCTCGGCGCTGGTCGGCAAGACGCTGAAGGACATGGGCTACGAGAATGTCCGCAATCTCGGCGGATTCAAGGGCTGGGCCGACGCCGGCGGCGAGGTCGAAAAGCTCTGACGTCGCGGGACGGCACCACGCCCGGGCTCAGGGTTCGGTCGCGTCCAGTGCGCCGCGCAGCGCGAGCGCCGACAACCGGGTCCGGACGTCGGCCGCCCCGGTGAAGCCCATGCGGTCGACGCAAGCGTCGGCGTCGGCGCTGCGTCGGGCGCGGAAGCCGCGCAGCATCAGGCCGGCCAGTGCGAGCGGCGACGCGGCGGCAGCCTTGAGCCGCTGCAGCGCCGGGATCAGGCGCTGCTCGACCGGCGTGAAATCGGTTCCGAGCGGAAAGATCGGCAGCAATCCCCGGTCACGGACGGGCTTCAACGCACGCTCGATCCGCTCCGGTGTGTTGTCGCGGAACGCCGCCGGGATTTCATGGTCGCGCGCGATCTTGCCCGCGTCGCGCGCCTGGCGGAGCAGTTCGGGCTGAAACCGCGAATCGGCGACCGTCAGCATCGCGGCGATCGTCTCGGCGTCGGTCCGGCCGCGCAAATCCGCGACGCCGTACTCGGTCACCACCATGTCGCGGAGATGTCGCGGGATCGTGGCGTGACCGTAGTTCCACACGATGCTGGATACCGTCTTGCCGGCGGCCTCGCGCGTGGCGCCGAGCGTCAGGATCGACCGCGCACCGTCGAGGGCGAAGGCCTGGGCGACGAAATTGTATTGACCGCCGACACCGCTGACGACGCGTCCGTCCTCGAGCGCATCGGAAACCGCCGCCCCGAGCAGCGTCGCCATCATCGTGTTGTTGACGAAGCGCGCGTCGATCCGCGCGGCGCGCTTGACCGCCTCGTCGCCGAACAGTTCGTTGACGTAAGCCACCGACACCATGGATATCCGCGCCCGATCCGCCTCGCCCATGTCGCGCAGAGCGGCGTAGAAGTCGCGCGGTCCAAGGAAGAAACCGGCGTGCAACACGACGCCGCCGACTTCCCGCTTCAGAATGCCGGCGCGGATGAGGTGCAGGAAGCCGTCGACCAGCATCTCGCTACAGCCATAGAGCCCGGCGTCGAACCGCCCCATCTCCGGCAAATCGCGCCGGATGTCCGGCGATAGCGCGGCAACCACCTCGCGAAAGGCCACGTTGTCGCGGTGACGCAGCAGAAGCGCATGGGTGACGGCGTCGCCCACCGAACCGATGCCGATCTGCAAGGTGCCGCCGTCGCGGACCAGGCGCGCGACATGGAAACCGGTGGCGTACTCGGCGGGGCCGACCGGCTGCTTGGGCGGCGCGAAGAGCGTGAAGGCGCCTTCGCGGGCCTCCAGCAGATGATCGAACGCCGTCGCGGGAAGATCGGCCCGACCACCCATGAACGGCAACCGATCGTTGGTCTCGCCCACGAACAAAAAGCGCGCCCTGCCCCGTCGCCGCTCTTCGAGCATGTCGAGCGTCAGGTCCGGATTGCAGCTGAGACTGAGCCGCGCCTCGTTGCCCGATCCTTTCGGCGAGACCAGCTGGGCCACGACGTTGACGCCACGCTCCAGAATATAGCCGCCGGCGTGGGTGTAGTTGGCGGAGATGTAGTCGCGCTGAGCTCCTTCTACACCGAGCCAACGCCCGGCCAGCATGAAGAACTCGTTCACCGCGACGTTGGCCGGCAGCTTGCCGGCCCGCCGGTCGCGCGCGTAGTCGAGGTCGACGTAGCCATCGAAGATTCGCCGCACGACCGGTGCCAGGAAGCGCCGCTCGATGTCGTTGCCGGGACGCGGCACCTCGAGCGTGAGCGCCGTGCATATCCGCAGCGAGATGGATGAATCCGAACAGGCCCTCGCGTAGAGCGCGTTCGCGACGCGGTTGGCCTTGCCGAGCCCCAGTGGCAGGGCGAGCACGATGTCGCGACCGACCGCGGCGACGATCGCGTCCACCACCGCCTCCGCCTTGTCGTGTCGTGCCGGCCGCTCGGTCATTGTCGCTCCTTCGCGATCGACACCCACTCAATCGGCCGCTGCGCGCATCGTGGAGAACGCCGGCATCACTTCCTTCGCGAAACGGTCAAGCTGCTCCAGCGCCACCGCGAGCGGCGTGCCAAGCGCCATGCCGCAGCTGATGCGCTCCAGACCGGGATATCGCTTCTCGACCGCCTTCAGCTGCTCGACGATGTCCGCCGGCGTACCCGCGAGAAAGCCGCCGGCCTTCACCGCGTCCTCGATCCGCGGCAGCTTCGTGGTCGCCGCCAGCCTCGGATCGCGCATCGCGGCGATCTGCTCCTCGCTCAGCGCCCGCACCAGCCGCAGCTCGCCGAACATCTTCATGTTCTCTTCGTAGTACTTCGCCGCCTCCGCCATCGCCGCCTCGCGACTCTCGGCGATGTGGAACTGGTAACCCAGCGACAGGCGTTCACCCAACGCGAGCTCGACGCCCCGGCGCGCGTAGGCGGCCCGGAACTCGGTCATGTGCCGGTCGACCGCCCCACCCTCGGCCGAACCGCCGCCGATCACGCCCGAAATTCCGTGTTTGGCCATGAAGTCGAAGGCGCGCGTCGAGCCGCTCTGGATCGGTTGCCAGCACTCCACCGGCAGGCGCATCGGTCGCGGCACCAGCGTGATGTCGCTCAAGGTGTAACCACGATAGGGCACCGCCGGCGGGATCGTGTAGTACTTGCCCTTGTGCGAGAAGCGCTCCTCGTTGAATGCCTTGAAGACGACGTCGACGCCTTCCTCGAACATCTCGCGGTTGGCGTCCTGGTCGATCAGCGGCGCGCCGAAACTCTCGACCTCCCGCGTGTGGTAGCCGCGCGCGACGCCGAACGTCACCCGCCCACCGCTCAGGATGTCGGCCATCGCGTAGTCCTCGGCGAGGCGCAGCGGATGCCACATCGGCACGACGTTGAAGCCGCAACCGATTTTCAGGCTCTTCGTCTGGTTGACCAGATGCATCGCCATCATCAGCAGGTTCGGGATGCATTCCGTTCCCTCGGGCTGGAAGTGATGCTCGGCCATCCAGAACGTGTCGTAGCCGAGCCCGTCCATCTTCTTCGCGTAGGCCACCGCCTTGTGCAGGGCGCCGGCCAGCTCCTCGTTCGAGTAGCGTCGATCGTTGACCGGCGTACCGGCGTAGCCGAGATTCTCCATGTCGACCGTGCCGACGTAGGAGCTGTCGAATTTCGTGATCATGCGTGTTTCCCCCGGCGGTCGCGGCGACCGACAACTTCCGACAAGCTGCCATACTGGCGCGGAGCCCGTGCCCCGGCCAGCCCGAAGCTCTCACCGGCCACGGCAACCGGATGAACGGCGTTTTCCCTCGTATGGCCCGGCACGAGCCTGCCCGAACACGGTTTTGCGCCCTCCCGGCCGCGAGGCCGATTCCACGATGAGCCCGGACCGCCTTTGCCCGATCACTCCGAGGTCGCGGGGCCGTCCAGCCAACCCCCCCCCTCCTGGCGGTTTCGGCTGGATGACGCCGATTTCGGTTGGACGGGGCCGGTTTCGGCTGGACGGACGGTCAAATCGAGTGGACGCTCGACGCATTTCGGCTGGATGCGCTTTCCTTGGCGCTGGATGGCGTCGGGATGGCGGAGGGGTCGCATGAGTCGTCGGCCGTGTATAATTCGTTGAACATTGTCGCTGACCTTCCCAAGGAGGAACGTTTCTCCAGATCAATATAATATGTTTTCAGAGGTTTTCAATAGACTGACTCCGGGGACGCTCCAGTACGCGGCGGCTGCGATCCGGATGTCTCGCGCGCCTGCCCGCGACCGACGGTCCGGTTCCTCCCCACCAAGCCGCCGCCCCGGACACGACCTCGGAGCATCGTCACCCGATCGACCTGCCCAACCGACCGAACCGCCAAGTCCGATATCTCGCCCTGCGAACCGGCCATCGCCCACGCCAGCGGCGGCGCGCGCCCCGATATGGTTATGATGACGGACCAAACCGGAGAAACCGTCGATGCCGAAGCTGGGATACCTGCTGCCGACCCGCGAGCGGATCATGGAGGGGCGCGACGAGACCGCCTCCCTGCTGGCGCTGGCCGAGCGCGCCGAATCGCTGGGCTTCGATTCGGTCTGGGTCGGCGACTCGCTGATCGCGCGTCCCCGGCACGATCCGCTGACCCTGCTCGCCGCCGTGGCGGCGCGCACGCGCAGGGTCGAGATCGGCACCGCCGTGCTGCTGCCCGCCTTGCGCAACCCCGTCGTGTTGGCGCACCAGGTCGCCACGCTCGACCGCATCGCCGAGGGACGGTTGATCCTCGGCGTCGGCATCGCCACCGACGTACCGAACATCCGCGACGAGTTCGAGGCGGCCGGCGTGCCCTTCGACAAGCGGGTCGGCCGGCTGGTCGAGGGCATCGCGCTCTGCCGCGCGCTGTGGACCGGCAAGCCGGTCGATTGGGACGGACGCTGGAAGACGAAGGCCGCCACGATGGGCCCGACACCGCACCGCCCGGGCGGCCCGCCGATCTGGATCAGCGGCTCCGTCCCCGCCGCGCGGGAGCGTTGTGGCCGGTTGTTCGATGGCTGGTTTCCCAACGGACCGACACCGTCGGAGTACACGGCGCAGTTCGGCGAGGTCCGGGCCGCCGCGAGCGGCGTCGGGCGCGACCCCGATTCGCTCACCGGC
Source organism: Caenispirillum bisanense (assembly GCA_945878895.1). Classification (GTDB taxonomy): domain Bacteria; phylum Pseudomonadota; class Alphaproteobacteria; order Reyranellales; family Reyranellaceae; genus CAMDVZ01. The sequence continues at coordinate 12,756 of CAMDVZ010000066.1, forward strand.
GCGATGTACCTGACGCTTGCTTTCGACGCGGACGCCGCGCGCGCTGATGCCCGGATGAACGACTACCTGGAACGCTATTACGGCACCCGCCCCGGTGTCATGCGCAAACGCCAGATGTGCTACGCAGGCCCCGCCGCCGGCGCCGCGGCCTGGCTCGACAGCTACGCGATGGCCGGCGCCAGCCACATGGTGCTGCGCTTCGCGGGCGATCACGAGCCGCAGATGGAAGCCGTGTCGCGCCTGCGGCGCGAACTGGGATGGTGAGGACATGACCAATTTCACGCTCTGCGTCGGCACGTCAGGCACCTCGGTCTGGTTCAGCCGCGATCTGGGCGAGACCTGGAACCGCCCCTACAGCGAGTCCGGCCTCTATCTCGAAGCCCGCGTCTGGGCCTTGTCGGCCCATCCCGATCGTCCGGGCGAGATTCTCGCGGGCACCGATTCGGGCGTCTATCGCTGGCGCGAAGTCGACCAGCTCTGGACCCATCTGCCCGGCCCGTTCGACGCCGATTGCACCTGGGCTCTGGCCCAGGATCCGAACAACGCCGACGTCATCGTCGCCGGAACCCATCCCGCCGCCCTGTACCGTTCCGACGACGGCGGCCGCACCTGGCGGACGTTGCACGCGACGCTGGCGGAGAATTGCGTGTTCGTGGGCAAGCCGAGGGTCACGCAGGTGCTGTTCGATCCGGCCGTCCGCGACACGATCTGGGCCGGGGTCGAGATCGACGCCGTGCACCGCAGCCGCGACGGCGGCACGACGTGGGAGCGCCTCGACGACGGCTTGCTGTCGGGCGACATCCATGGCCTCGCCGTCGTGCGACGGAACGGCGCCTCGACGGTCTTCGCCGCCACCAACAAAGGCCTGCATCGCAGCGGCAACAACGGCGACAGCTGGACGTTCCAGAAGCTCGACGCACCGTGGCAATACACCCGCACGATCGTCGCGCGGGCCGACGGCGACCACGTGTTGTTCCTGACCAACGGCAACGGCCCGCCGGGCTCGACCGGCCGTCTGTTGCGATCCAGGGACCACGGCGCCAGCTGGCAGGACGCCGGTTTGCCGGGCAAGATCAACAGCACGCCGTGGTGTGTCTCGTCCCACGTCGCAGATCCGAACATCGTTTTCACCGTGACCAATCTCGGCCAGATTTTCCGCAGTCTCGACGGTGGCGACACATGGACGAAGCTGGACCGGGAGTTCGGCGAAGTGCGCTCGTTGCTGCTGACGCCGACAGACAGCTGATGGGGGACGCGACCTCGCCGGGCTTTCCGCCAACCGGCGGCAAGGAACGCACGCCAACGATGCGTGGGGGGCGCCATGTGCAGTGATGATATCCGAACCGTTCCCGCCTCTGGACGACGTTCGACACCCGCCCCGCCGCGTAGCCTTCCTGCATGAAACGTGATAGCTGGCGCGTGTCGGCCGCGACATAGACGTGGCCACTGGAAACCAACGGGGTCGATCGTGTTCGCCAAAGCGCTGACTGATCGCCTGAAACTGCTGACCAAAGGACGCGCGACCGTCATGAGCGAAGACCAGATGGCCGGATTCCTCGACCTCCTGCCGAAGTCGGTGGCCGACCTTCGCACCGAGGCCTACTTGCCAGTGATCGTGCCGCAGTTCATGAAATCGTTGCCGGTGCCGGGCGATCTCTGCGAGTTCGGTTGATTCCGCGGCACGATGTCGATCAAGTTCGCCTACGCGCTGCGCGCGCTGGGCCACGCCGACAAGACCATCTACGCCTTCGACACCTTCGAAGGGTTGCAGATGGCCGATCCCTCGGGCGGGCCGTTGACGATCGGTTCATACGCCGACAACCACAATGCCTTCGAGGAATTGACCCGGTGGGGTTCGGTGATCCCCGTCGTGCCGATGAAGGGCGACGCGCGCGAGACCTGCAAGGCGTTGAAGAAGCCGTTGTCGTTCGTCTGGCTCGACATCGATTTCGACGTGCTGATGGCGCCGGTCCTCGACGTCATCTGGCCCCTGATCTCGGTCGACACCGTCCTCGGTATCGACGATGTCGGCCGCCCCGAGACGCCGAGCGTCCTGCCCTGGGTCGACAAACTGACCAGCCAGGGGCGACTGACCGAACTCGAGCGCCATCCCGGCAACTTCATCCGCTTCTTCCGAGCCAACAAGGGCTGACCATGCTGAGTTCGCGCACGCCGCTGCGCGTCAGTTTTTTCGGCGGCGGCACCGACTATCCTGAGTATTTCCGCCATCACCCCGGCGCCGTGCTCGGGACGGCGATCGACAAGCACGTCTACATCAGCGCGCTGCGACTGGAACCCTTCATCGGCTATGGCTACCGGTTCAGCTACCGCATCAACGAGGAAGTGCACTCGCTGGACGAAGTCCAGCACCCCGTGTTCCGCGAGGTTCTCAAAAGCCTCGACATCGGCACGGGCTGGAGGAACTTCGGCGTGTTGTCGAGTCTGCCGGCCCGATCGGGGCTCGGCTCCTCGTCGGCCTTCACCGCCGGCTTGCTGAAACTTGTCTCCCATCTCCGCAACGAACGCTGGACCCGCTACGATCTGGCGCGAACCGCCATCGCCTTCGAGCGCGACGTGTTGCGCGAGAACGTCGGTATCCAGGACCAGCTGCACGCCGCGTTCGGCGGCCTCAATCGCTACGATTTCCATGGCGACAACCTGACCATCACGCCGATTCGCCTGACGACGTCGGTGCGCGACGCCCTCAACGCCTCGATGTATCTGGTCCATATGTCAACGCCGGAGACAAAAAGCATCGGTACGCCGGAGTAAAGATGCATCAGTGAGGCTGGCAGGAAGGCCCCCCGCGGGGGGCCTTCCTGCGTTTCGCGATCAGGTTTGGCTGGCGTCGTCGGGGGCGTTACGGGAGCGCCGCCTGC
>CAMDVZ010000067.1 GCA_945878895.1 Caenispirillum bisanense
TGGAGGTCTTCCCGGTCGGTGGAGGCACCGCGCGACTGGCCTCTTCCGCGCGCGCCACTCCACTGGCGCTCGTTGCGAGCGTCCGCGATGACCGCACGGGCGCGACGATCGTGCCGCCGGCGTGGCGCGGTGCCGCAACGGCGCGACCCGCGCGACGTCCGGACCGACCCGAACACGGCGCCAATACCCGGGGCGCGTTCATCCGATCGTGCCGGGCGACACGACAGGGCAGGCAGGCGAAGGAAAGCAGCGACGACGGCCCGGCGCGCCGGATCGGCGCGACTCCTACGGCGGCACGCGGAGCGACGGTATATGTGCAAGAGCGTCAACGGACGTGGTTCGATATCCGCCCGGCGCCCGATTTCACCTATGACGGGCCCCTCCCCCGCTGACGGGGGAAGGGAAGAAGTCGTTGCGGCTCAGCGCTGTTCCTGCGCGGATAGAGGTGCGCGGATGCCGTGGCGAAGCGGGAGGGAGGAGCGTGACGGGCGACGGTTCCATGGGCGGTCGCCCTCCTTCGCGCCGTTCGCGTCAATCGACGTGCCGGTCTAGCCGCGTCCCGCCATCGCGAACCCAGGCAGGTCGTGCGCGGTGACGTCGGGGACGGGGCCGACATGGCGTTCGATCTCCACGAGGCAGGTCTGGGCGACGCAGCCCTGGGAGAGTTTCGAGGCGCCGATATCGAGCGTCAACGCATTGGGGTTGCCGTGCTTCTCCAGCGGCCGGTTGGAGCCGCCGGTCTCGGGATCGAACCAGGCGCCGGTCGAGAGGCGCACCACGCCGGGGCGGATCAGGTCGCTGACGGCGGCGGCGCTGAGGCAGGCGCCGCGGTCGTTGAACACCCGCACCAGATCGCCGTGCGCGATGCCACGGGCTTCCGCATCGACGCGGCTGATGGTGACCGGTTGACGGCCCGATATCTTGGCGGCCTGGCTGTGCGGGCTGTGGTCGAGCTGGCTGTGCAGCTTGGTCGTGGGTTGGTCCGACAGCATGTGGAGCGGGAAGCGCCCGGCCAGCCTGGCGCCGAGCCATTCCAGCGGCTCCATCCAGACGGCATGGCCGGGGCAGTCGTCGTAGCCGAAACCGGCGATCCGTTCGGAGAAAATCTCGATTTTTCCCGACGGCGTCTTGAGCGAGTACTTGTCGGGATCGGCGCGGAAGTCGGCCAGCATCACCGGTGGTGGCGCGTCCGACCTGGCGATCGTGCGGCCCTCGCGCCAGAAGGTGTCGAACGGCGCCAGCGTCACGCCCGAGGCGGCGGCGCGCGACCGGCTTTCCGCGTAGAGACGTTCGAGCCACTGCATCGGCGAGAGACCCTCGGTGAAGGTCGCGGCGACGTCGGCGCCCATCTTCGCCGCGATGCCGGCGAAGATCGCGTGATCGTCGCGCGACTCGCCGACGGGATCGCATACCGCCTTCATGGCGATCAGATGCGCCTCGCGGGTGGCGTAGCCGATGTCGTCGCGTTCGAGCGTCGTGGTCGCAGGCAGCACGATGTCGGCCTGCTTGGCGGTCGGGGTCCAGAACTGCTCGTGCACGACGATGGTCTCGGGCCGCCGCCACGCCTCGCGCAGGCGGTTGAGGTCCTGGTGGTGATGGAACGGATTGCCGCCGGCCCAGTAGACGAGGCGTATGTCGGGGTAGTTGCGCTTCTGGCCATTGTAATCGAACGGCGCGCCGGGGTTCAGCAGCATGTCCGTCACGCGCGCGACGGGAATGAAATCCGTCACACCGCTCGTGAGCTGCGACAGCGTCGGTCCGGAGAAGCGCGCGTGTGGGCTGCCCATCAGGTTGGTCGGGCCGTAGCCGGCGCCGAAGCCGCCGCCCGGCGTGCCGATCTGGCCCAGCATGCAGGCCAGCGTCACGAGCGCCCAGAACGGCTGCTCGCCGTGGTGGGAGCGCTGCAGTGACCAGGCGATGTTCAGCATCGTGCGGTTGGCCGCCATCTCGCGCGCCAGCGCCACGATGCGGTCGGCCGGCACGCCGGTGATCGGGGCGGCCCATGCCGCGTCCTTGGGCTGGCCGTCGGTGGCACCCGTCAGATAGGGCAGAAACCGGTCGAAGCCGACGCAATGGCTGGCGAGGAACGAAGCGTCGTGCAGCCCCTCTGCATGGATCGTGTGCGCCAGCGCCAGCAACAGTGCGGTGTCGGTGTTGGGGCGGATCGATATCCACTCGTGCGCGGCACCGGTGTCGAGGTCGTCGTTGACCGGACTGATGTTCACGAAGCGGCAACCGCTTTCGCGCAAACGCTTCAACCCGTCGCGGGCGCGATGTTCGGCCGGACCGCCGGCGCTGACCTGGGTGTTCTTGGCCGGCACGCCGCCGAAGGTGACGAACAGCGTCGTGTTGTTTTCCAGCACGCTCCACGCGGTGTGGCTGGCCATCAGATCGTCCATCGACATGACGATGTGCGGCATCAGCACGCGGGCGGCACCCAGACTGTAGGAGTCGATGTGGCGGACGTAGCCACCAGCGGCGTTGAGGAAGCGGTGGATCTGGCTTTGCGCGTGGTGGAAGCGGCCGGCGCTCGCCCAGCCGTAGGAGCCGCCGAAAATCGCGGCGTTGCCGTGCTTGTCGATTACGCGGCGCAGCTCGCCCGCCACCAGCGCCTCGGCCTCGTCCCACGACACCTCCACGAAGGGATCGGTGCCGCGGCGGTCCGTCCGCGCGCCGGGGCCGTTGTCGAGCCAGCTCTTGCGCACGGCGGGCCGCCGCACGCGCAGTCGCGCGACCTCCGGGCTCAACGCGTGCAGGCCGATCGGCGACGGATCGGGATCGTCGCGGTAGGGGCGGATCGCCTTGGCGCGTCCGTTTTCGAGCTCGATCTCGTAGACGCCCCAGTGGGTGGAGGTGAGGGTGAGGGGTTCGGTCATGGGTGCGGTCTCGTAAAAATCATTCCGTGGTCCGCGGAAGCGCGGACGCGTGGGGGCCGTTTTCCTTCTCCCCGCCTTCGCGGGGAGAAGGAACGACGTATCTCAACCGCCGAGGTTCACCGAGGAACCGCCATCGACCGGCAGGGTCACGCCGGTGATGAAGTTCGCTTCCTCGGACACCAGGAACAACGCCGCGTTGGCGACGTCCCAGCCGCTGCCCATCTTGCGGCGCAGCGGCACTCGGGCGTCGCGTTCGGCCGCCACGTCGGCGCGGCTGCGGTTGCCGGTGCGGGCGCGCGTGTCGACCGCCATCGGGGTGTCCATCAGGCCGGGCAGGATCACGTTGGCGCGGATGCCGAATTCGGCGTTCTGGATCGCGATCTGCTGTGTGAAGGCCACCATGGCGGCCTTGGTCGTCTTGTAGCCCACGAAGGGATAGTTCGAGAGCGCGGCCATCGAGGAGATGTTGACGATGGCGCCGCTGCCCTGTTTGCGCATGACCGGCAGCACGTGCTTGATCGCCATCACGCAGCCGCGCAGGTTGATGGCGGTCACGCGGTCGAATATCTCCTCGGTGATCTCGGTCGGCGAGGCATCGCCGCCCGAAATGCTGACGCCGACGTTGTAGTGGAGAATGTCCACCCGGCCCCATTTCGCCACGGCCGCGTCGACCATGGCTTTCAGGGTCGCCTCGCGCGTGACGTCGGCCTCGAACGCGATCGCCGTGCCGCCGTCCTTGACGATCAGGTCGACGGTTTCCTGCGCCGCGGCGAGGAAGCGGTCGACGACCATGATTTTCGCGCCTTCCTGGGCGAAACGCTGGCAGGCGGCGCGGCCGTTGCCGATGCCCTCGCCGGGGCTCTGGCCACCGCCGACGACGATGGCGATCTTGTCTTTCAGGCGCATGACGGACCTCAGGCGTTGGGTAACGGATATTTTTCGAGATACTTCAGGTAGTCGGGCTCGACATCGATCTCCATCGTGCCGAGGAAGCGCACCACGGCGCAATAGAACGCGATGGTGACGACGAGATCGGTCAGGTGCTCGGCGCTGAGCGACTTCTTCAGTTCGGCGAAGGTGGCCGCCGACATCGACACGTCGCGCACCATCTCGCGGGCGCCGCGCACGACCGCCAATGCCAACGGTTCGAGCGCCGAGGGCTTGCCGTCGGTGTCGGCGATCAGTGCCGCGATGTCGCCGTCGGTGACGCCGAAATCGTAGCCGATCTTCACGTGGTGCGACCATTCGTAGGGCGCGCGGGCGAGGTAACCGACCTGGAGGATGGCGAGCTCGCGCAGCCGCGCGTCGAGCTTGCTCTTGTGGCGGATGAACATGCCGAGGCCGCTGAACGCGCGCGCGGCGGCCGGACTGTGGGCGAGGATCTTCGTCAGCGAGATGTCGCGCGAGAGGACGTCGTGATCCTCGGGTTTCAGGTCGGCTTTGGTCAGGTAGGGCAGGCGGGCCATGGCGAGCGTTCTCCTTGATCAGGCGTTCATGGGGTCGGATGGAACGTACTCAAGACTCTCCCTTCTCCCCGCGGAGGCGGGGAGAAGGTGGCGCGCAGCGCCGGATGAGGGGCTTCGCGGCCTGGCACGTGGCACGTTCCCGCGAGCGTCGACGATGTCGCCGCAACGCCGCGAAGCCCCTCATCCGCCCTTCGGGCACCTTCTCCCCGCCTCCGCGGGGAGAAGGAAGAACCGTTGCCGCAACGCAATTCTCCGCGGCTGGAATGCGAGGCTGTCACGGACGGGAAGGCGCCGTCGCCGCGTTGGAGGCGATGCCCGCACCCATCAATGCTCCTCCGATTCCCGCGACGGGCCGACCAGCGTGGCGCCGCCGTCGACGACAAGCGTCTGGCCGGTGACGTAGCGGGCCATGTCCGAGAGCAGGAAACGCACCGCGTTGCCGATGTCCCAGCCGCTGCCCTCGACGCCGAGCACCGAGGCGCGGCGGCGCTGGGCGCGGGCGGCGTCGCTCATGCCGTTGCGGATCACCATCGGCGTGTAGACGGGGCCGGGCGCCACGCAGTTGACGCGGATGCCGTCCTTGCCGTGGTCGACCGCCATCGCCTTGGTCAGCGCGATGACCGCACCCTTCGATACCGAGTAGGTCGTCAGGCCGCGTGGCCGCAGCGTGGAGATCGAGGAGATGTTGACGATGGCGCCACCGCCGGCCGTCGCGATCATGGCGGGGATGGCCGCCTTGCAGGCGAGGAACATGCTGTCGACGTTGACCTTCATCACCTCGCGCCAGGTGTCGAGCGGTTCGTCCACGACGCTGCCGCGGCTGCCGATGCCGACGTTGTTGTCGAGATAGTCGAGGCGGCCCCACAGGCCGACGGCGCGCTCGACCATCTGTCGACACGGCACCTCGTCGGTCACGTCGACCGACATCGCCTGGGCGGTGCCGCCCTCGGCGACGATCATGTCGACGGTGCGCTGCGCGAGTGGCACGTCGCGATCGACCACCAGCACTTTGGCGCCGGCGCGCGCCAGCAGGATGCACGCCGCGCGCCCGTTGCCGATACCGTCGCCCGCGGCGCCGCCGCCGGTGACGATGGCGACCTTGCCGCGCATGCCGAACGCGTCGGCGGGAGTGCTCGTGGTGGTCATGAAATATCCTGATGTCGGGATGGTCGTGGGAGGAGCGGAAACGAAGCGGCGGCGGTTTGGACCGACAATATCATCCGATCACGGCAAGCCGGCGCCGGGAATGTCGACGCGGATCCAGTCGATTCGCCCGTCGCGTTTTTGTGCCATCGCGGGGCCGCTGCCGGAATTGGTGACGACGAAAAGCGTGCGCCGGTCGGGACCGCCCAGCATGCAGGCGAAGGCGCCACGCTGGCCGGTGGAGATCGTGCGGTCGATCCGGCCGCCCTCGATCACCCGCACGACCTGGCGGCCGCGTGGATCGGCGACCCACACCGCGCCTTCGGAATCGAGGCAGATGCCGTCGGGCCAGACGTTGTCGAGCTGGGCGAAGACGCGGCGGCCCGTGAGTGTTCCGTCGGCGGCGACGTCGAAGGCGGTCAGCCGGTGGGCGAGCGTCTCGCCCACGATCAGCGTGCGGCCATCGGGCGTGACCACCGTGCCGTTGGGAAACAGCAGATCCTCAGCGGCGCGCGTCGTGGTGCCGTCGGGGTCGACGCGCACCAGGCACGTCGCGCGCTCCGCCTCGCCTTTGTGGCGATCGAAGCCGAAATTGCCGACGAAGGCGCGGCCCAGGGCATCGACGACCATGTCGTTGCAGGGTCCGGTGGCGTGGGCGGAGAGGTCGGCCAGCTCGACCAGCGACCGTCCATCGAAACGCAGCAGGCGACGGTCCAGCATCGAGACGACCAGCAACTGGCCATCCGGCGTCCAGCCGAGTCCGGAGGGCTGGTTGGGCACCCCGACGATGGTCTCGTTGCGGCCGTCCAGATCGACCGCCACGACGCGCCGCGTGTAGAAATCGGAGAACCACAGCCGACCGTCGTGCCAGCGCGGTGCTTCCGGGAAAGCGAGTCCCGCGATCAACGTGTCGAGTCTGTCGGCGGCGGCCATGCGCGGCGGTCCTCTCGGGCGTTCCCTCGCGGCCGGTTTGTCGCGCGCCTCGTCGGGGCGCCCGGTTCCGCGTCGGGAGCGACGGTAGTCGGCGCGCGGCCGGTCCTGCAAGCGAGCCCGCGCGCATGGGTGCAAGGCGCGTTTGATCGTGGATGGTCGCGCCCGTGCTGCTAGGAGTGTGGCCGCGCCAGTCGACAAGCAAGAACGCCCGGGGAGGGGCGGCGCCTCGCATGCCCGAGACCGACCACCGCCGCGCCCGTCCGCTCGAACTGCTGGCCGATCCGGATTTCCGGCGGCTGTGGCTGATCGGCGGCGTCACCGGCATGGTGCGCTGGCTCGACATGATCATGACGGCGGTCTGGGTGTTCGACGTCACGCGTTCGCCCGGCGCGGTGGCCACCGTCACGTTCCTGCGTCTGCTGCCGATGATGGGCGGCGCCTTCGCGGGCGCGCTGGTCGAGCGTTTCCCGCTGCGCGTGGTGTTGCGGATCGGTCTCGGCGGACTGGCGGCGGTGTATCTGGCGATGACGGTTCTGGCCCTCGCGGGGTTGCTGACGGTCTGGCACGCCGGCATCGGGGCGGCCGCGATCGGTCTCTACTGGGCCACCGAGATGTCGGTGCGGCGCACCATGCTGGGCGAGATCGCCGGCGCCGCGCGGGTCGGCGCGGCGATGGGGCTGGACTGGTCGACCATCAACACCATGCGCCTGTTCGGGCCGCTGGCGGGCGGTGCGGCCTATTCGGCGTGGGGCATCGGCGCCTGCTACGCCGCCTGTTTCGCGTGCTTCGGCCTCGGCTGCGCGATCACCTTCGGAATTCGCTCCGGCGCCTCGGCCAGCGCGCCGCGCGGCGGCGCGGTGCTGGCGGCGATCGCCGCTGGCATCCGCACCATGGCCGGTCACCAGGTTCTCAAGGCGACGCTGGCGGTCACCTTCGCGCTGAATTTCTTCGGCTTCGCCTACACCAGCATGATCCCGGTAATCGCCAAGCAGGAACTCGCGGCACCTCCCGTGCTGGTCGGTTTACTGTCGTCGGCCGAGGGCATCGGGGCGCTGGCCGGCTCCTTCACCATCGCCGCGCTGGCGACTCCCCGTCTGTACGGACCCGCCTACGTGCTGGGATCGCTGGGACTGTTGTGCGGCGCCTTCGTGTTCAGCCTGTCGGGAACCTATTGGCTGTCGCTGCTGGCGCTGGGCCTTGGCGGGCTGGGTGCTGCCCTGTTCGCGACCATGCAGAGCTCGCTGATCCTCACCCACGCGCCGCCCGAGGGCCGTTCGCGCCTGATGGGCGTGCTGACCACCACGATCGGAATTGGCCAGATCGGCACCCTCCATGTCGGCCTGATGGCGACGTATCTCGGCGCGCCCGTCGCGGTGACGGTGTCGACGCTGGAGGGCATCGTGCTGGTGACGCTGGCGGCGTGGCGCTGGCCGCGCCTCTGGCGCGGCGCGGGCTGATCCCCGAAGATACGGTCGTCCGACGCCGGAGACCCGCATGCCGACCCAGCTCATGAACGCCGTGCTCGCCGCCGGCGGTCGCGCCCCGCGCGTCGGCGATTCCGTCGCGTTCACCAACGCCGATCCGGTGTTTCCGACGCCGTTCCGCGTCGGCACCGCCGGCGCCGCGGCGCTGGGCGCCATCGGCGTCGCCGCGTCCGATCTGTGGCAGTTGCGCACCGGACGGAGCCAGCAGGTCGCGATCGACGTGCGCGCGGCGGCCGCGTCGCTACGCTCCAACACCTACGTCCTGCGCGACGGCAAGAAGCCGGTCAGCTGGGACCCGCTGGCCGGCCATTATCCGACCCGCGATGGCCGCCACATGTTCCTGCACACCAACCATCCGCACCACCGCGCCGGTGCCTTGCGCGTCGCGGGCGCCAAAAGCGACGACCGCGAGGGGCTGGCGGCGGCCGTCGCCCGATGGGACGGGCTCGCCATCGAACAGGCGATCGCCGACGCCGGCATGGTCGGCGGCCTCACGCGTACGCAAGCCGAATGGGCGGCGCATCCGCACGGACGAGCGATCGCGGCGTTGCCCTTGTTCGACATCGTGAAGATCGGCGAGGCGCGGGCCGAGGCGCTGCCGCCGGGCGACCGGCCGCCGGGCGACCGGCCGCTGGCCGGCATCCGCGTGCTGGACCTGACGCGCGTGCTGGCCGGCCCGACTTGCGGCCGCGTGCTGGCGGAAAACGGTGCCGACGTTCTGCATGTCGCCGCCAGGCATCTGCCCTACCAGACCGAGATACTGATGGACACCGGCCACGGCAAGCGCGGCGCCTACCTCGATCTGCGCGACGCGGCCGACGCCGACACGCTGAAGGAACTGGCGCGCGGCGCGCACGTCTTCAGCCAGGGCTATCGTCCGGGCACGCTGGCGGCGCGCGGCTTCTCGCCCGAAGCGCTGGCGGCGTTGCGGCCGGGCATCGTGTGCGTGAACGTCTGCGCCTATTCGCATGCCGGCCCGTGGGCGATGCGGCGCGGCTTCGACTCGATCGTGCAGAACGTCACCGGATTGGCGGTCGCGGGCAGTTCGCTCGAAAAGCCGCGCAACATGCCGGTCCAGGCGCTCGACTACGTCTGCGGCTATCTCGGGGCGCTCGGCGCCATGCTGGCCCTGGCGCGACGCGCGACCGATGGTGGCTCGTGGCTGGTGCGGGTGTCGCTGGTGCAGGTCGCGCACTGGCTGGCGAGCATCGGCAACCTCGACCCGACCGGCACGCAAGCGGAGCTGCCGGAGGCGGAGATCGTGGCGCTGTGCATGGAGAGCGAGGGTCCGTTTGGCCGGTTGCGCCATCTGAAGCCGGTGGTGCGGCTGTCGGAGACGCCGGGCTTCTACGCGCGGCCGGCCGAGCCGCTCGGTTCGTCGGCGCCGGTCTGGCTCTGAATCAGGCACCGTAGCGGATGGCGATGACTTCGATGGTCTCGAAACCGGTCGGCGTGCGCACCTTGACCTCGTCGCCGACCCGCGCCTTGTGGAGGGCGCGCGCGACCGGCGAAATCCAGCTGACGTGGCCGCGGCCGGGATCGACCTCGTCGACACCGACGATCGTGATCGTGAATTCCCGGTCCTCGACGTTGGCGTAGACGACGGTGGCACCGAAGAACACCTGCTCGAGGTGGCCTTGCCGGGCGGGGTCGATGACCTCGGCGATCTCCAGCCGCTTGGACAGGAAACGCAGCCGGCGGTCGATCTCGCGCAGACGCTTCTTGCCGTAGAGATAGTCGCCGTTCTCGGAGCGGTCGCCGTTGCCGGCGGCCCACGACACCAGCTGCACGACTTCCGGCCGCTCCACGCGCATCAGGCGCATCAGTTCGTCGCGCAGCGTCTGGAAACCGGCGGCGGTGATGTAATTCTTGCCGCCGGGCGGCAGCGCGGGTGCTTCCTCGACCGGATCGTCGGTATCGTCGAAACCGCCATCGTCTTCCTTGACGAACGCCTTGCTCATGTCGCTTGGGCCTTTCGGTCAGCCGCCGTGCCGGCGCCGTGGCGCCATTGTAGCAGCGTCCCGGTTGCCAACGCGATCTGCGCGAGGGCGAGCCACGCGGTCACGGCGACGACCACCCGCGGCGAAAGACCGGACGCGGTCCGAAAGGTCTCGAAATCGGCGGCGAACCGGCGTGGGCAAGCCGTCGGCCTGACCGGCGACAAAAAGGCATCGAGGTAGCCAATCATCGAGAACCAATAAAATTGGCCGCCAACCCTTGCCCGCTTTGCGCGGATCGAGTTGGCGGCCGAATGGGGGCGTCGGAATCGGATCGCGGTGTCGCCGTGGCGAGTCACGCGCGATCCGCGTTGTCGATCAGACCGCTTCCTTGAGGTCCTTGGCGACCCGGAAGGCGACCTTCTTCGAAGCCTTGATCTTGATGGCTTCGCCGGTGGCCGGATTGCGGCCCATGCGGGCGGCGCGCTTCTTGACCTGAAGGATGCCGAGGCCGGTGATGCGGACCTTGCTGCCCTTCTTGAGGTGCTTGACGGTGAGCGCGACGAACGCGTCCATCAGGCCGGCAACGGCCTTCTTCGGCATGTCGGCGCCTTCGGCGAGCTCCGCGACCATCTTGGACAGGGGAACGGTCGGGACGGTGACTTTCGCGGCGGGCTTGTCGGCTTGCGCGGCGGCGGGTTCGGCTTTCGCGACGGGCTTGGTGGCCATTTGGAGGATCCTCGGTTTCTTGCGTTTTCCACCCGCTCCCGTATCGGCAGGAGGGCGGTAAGACGAAGACTACTATATCTGGGACGGAATCGCCAAATTCTTCATACATGATGGGGTGGAAAAGTGCCCTGAAACATGCACTTTTCACGCCGTCGCGACGGAAAGTGCCTTGTTTCCAACGCTTTCGCGGCCATTGACTGGACCACGACGAGGAAAATCGCTGCCGCGCAGTCGTTCGTGGAACCACGAGGATGGCCCGTGGCCTCGCGAACGCCGAAATCCGGGCGCTCGGTGGCCGGAATCGCCGTCGTCGTCGTCGATCGGCCCGCCGATTTGCACTACCTCGTTGAATTCAAAGGAAAATACAGTCTCGTTCACCGACGCGAACGACGTTGACTCGGCGCCGTCGATCCTTATATTCCCGCGCTTCTCCGGAGAACGCGGATTGTCTCGGCAAACGAGGCGGTCCCGCCCGGGCTCGCGCCCGATCAAGGCCTATCCGGACACAATGGAAGCCACATAAGGACAACCACCCGTGAGCAAGCGTCAGGACTCCAAGCACAAGATCGACCGGCGCCTCGGCGTCAATCTCTGGGGCCGCCCCAAGAGCCCGGTCAACAAGCGCGAAGGCCGCCCCGGCCAGCATGGCGCCAAGCGCACCAAGCCGACCGACTTCGGCAACCAGCTGATGGCCAAGCAGCGCATCAAGGGCTACTACGGGAACGTCGGCGAACGCCAGATGCGCAAGTACTACCAGGAAGCCATCCGTCGTCGCGGCGACACCGGCGAGAACCTGATCGAATTGCTCGAACGGCGCCTCGACGCGGTGGTCTACCGCATGAAGTTCACCGCCACCGTGTTCGCCTCGCGCCAGCTGGTCAGCCATGGCCACGTCAAGGTCAACGGCCGCCGCGTCAACATCGCCTCCTACCAGGTGAAGAACAACGACACGATCGAGCTGACCGCCAAGGCCAAGGGCATGACGGTCGTGCTGGAGGCCACGCAGCTGGGCGAGCGCGACGTGCCAGACTACATGCAGGTCGACCACAAGGAAATGAAGGGCACGTACCTGCGCGCGCCCAAGCTGTCGGACGTGCCCTATCCGGTCCAGATGGAACCGTCGATGGTGGTCGAGTTCTACAGTCGATAAGCCTTTTCCCCGTCGCGGCGCCTCCGGCGTCGACGCGAAGCCCGGCTCGAAGAGCCGGGCTTTTTCGTTTGCGGCCGGCCGCCGCGCGGGCGACCATCGCTGGACATGGATCTGGTGGAGGACGCGCGATGAGGCGGATGGTGGTGGCGCTGGGTGCCGGACTGGCCCTGCTGGCGGTGGTCGCGGGACCGTCGGTCGCGCAGGAGGCCTGGCCCTCGCGGTCGATCCGGATGGTGGTTCCGTTTCCGCCGGGCGGCGGCACCGACGCTCTGGCTCGCGCCATCGTCGAGCGGATGCAGAAGTCGCTCGGCCAGACGATCGTGATCGACAACCGCGGCGGCGCCGGCAGCAATCTCGGCCACGAGATCGTCGCCAAAACCCCACCCGACGGCTACACGATCCTCGTCAGCGGCGGCAACTTGCCTCTGTTTCCCTTCGTGGTCGCCAAGCTCGGCTACGATCCGGCCACCGCGTTCGCCCCGATCGGGTTCATCGCCAAGCAGGAGTCGATCCTGGTCGGTAGCGCCAACGCGCCCTTCAAGGACCTCAAGGCGATCATGGACGCCGCGCGCGGGTCGGGTGGCGTGCAGTTCGGCACCGCCGGCGTGACCACGCCGATGCATCTCGCGGGCGAGCAGTTCGGCATTCTGAACAAACTCAAGCTGACCCACGTGCCGTTCAAGGGCACGGGTCCGCTGGTCGCGGACCTGCTGGGCGGCCACATCGACATCGGCGTCTCGAGTCTCAACAGCATCCAGGCACATCTGGTCGCCGGCAAGGCGAAGCCCTACGCCATCGCCTCGCAGGCACGCTCGCATCTCGTCCCCGACGTCCCTACTTTCAAGGAGCTTGGCGCCGGCGATGTCGAAGGCGCGATCATCTACACGCTGCTCGCGCCGGCGGGCACGCCGCCCGCGACGATGGCGAAGCTGAACGCGGCCTTGAACGCCGCCGTCGCGACACCCGACGCCAGGGCCGATCTCGAGAAGCGCGGCTTTGTCGCCATGGGCGGCACGCCCGAGGCGCTCGGCACGTGGCTGGCCGAACAGGCACCGGTCTGGGGACCGGTCATGCGGGCCGCCGGCATCAAGCCGGAATGACCGGCTCGCCGCGCTATCGCGGCGCGCGTTCGCGGCCCACGATCACGCGGCCCTCGATGGCCGCCGATACGGTCTGCTTGTCGCGGATGTAGGCCATGACGTGGTTGGTCACGAGACCGGCGTCGGTCGGCCCGACGATGACGCGGGCCTTGGTCAGCGCGTCGTAGCCGTCGCCGCCGCGAGCGAGGAAATCGTTGGTCGAGAGCGTGTACTTCCGGTCCGGATCGACTGGCTTGTCGCCCACCGTCAGACGCACGATCCGGTCGCCGACCGGGCGCGCCAGGTCGGCGCGGATGGTCATGCCCGACACGTGCGGGAACCTGCCGATCTCGTTCTCCGCGCCGGTCAGGCCCGCCTCCAGCGCCGCCTTCAGCTGCGCGCCGGTGACTTCCAGCACCAGCGCCTTGTTGAGGAACGGCAGTTCCGACAGCACGTGTCGGCGCGTGATGTCGCTGCCGGCGGGATAGACGCGACCGCCACGGAAGCCGCCGCCGTTGATCAGCGCGATCTCGGCTTTGGTCGCGGCGCGCATGGCGTCGGTGAACAGGTTGCCGATCGGAGTCTCGCCGCCGCGCACCGCCGCGTTGCGGCTGTCGAGTTCGACCGTCGTGCGGCCTATGACGATGTCGAGTTCCTTCGACATCTCGCCCTCGTAGGCCGCCACCCTCGCCGCGACCGCCGGATCGGGGGCGACGTCCGCGGTGTCGATCAGGCGAAAACGCGGCCACCACGATACGCGCCGTTTGCCCTCCACGACGTCGATCTTCACGCTCAGATCGACGACGCCGACCACCACGCCGTCCTGGGCGGACTCGAGGATCGCGACCTTGTCGGTCTGGCGCACGAAGAGATCGTGGTCGTCGCCCGAGAGGATGACCTCGGCGATGCCGGAATCCATCAGGTCCTCGTCGATGCTCCGGTTGGCGTGGGCGACCAGCACGATCAGGTCGGCACCCTCCTTGCGCAGGCGTGCCGCCACGGCGCGCGCGGTGTCGACCATGCCGCCGATGCGCAGCCGGCCGGGCTGGGACTTCTTGGGGGAGTCCTCGGCGGTCAGGCCGATCACGCCGATGCGGGCCTCGCCGAAATCGTGGATGCGGGCGTCGAGGATGCCGGGAATTTGCTTGTCGCCGGCTTCGCGCAGGTTGGCGGCGTAGATCGGAAACTTCGCCTCGCGCATGCGTTCGTGGAACACGTCGGGTCCGAAATCGTATTCGTGGTTGCCGGGCACGAACACGTCGATCGGGATCATGTTCAGCAGGTCGATCATGTGGCGGCCCTTGTCGAACCCCGACATCAGCGAGGGCGAGATGGCATCGCCTGCATGCGCCACGAGAACGTGTCCGCCGCGCGCCTTCTCCGCCTTCGCGACCGCCGCGACGCGGGCGAGGCCGCCGCGGCCGTTCTCCTCGCTCATCTTGTAGATGTCGCAGATCAGCACGAGGGAGATGCGCGTTTCCCCGGCGCGGCCGGCCGAAGTCCAGCCGACGACGCACAGAACCGCGAACAGCAAACGGACGACACGCATCGCAACGACCTCCCGGACCGTGCCCACGGTAGCACGGCGAGGGCCGATTCGAAGCGGCCCGTGGCTACTTCGTCGGGACGGCTGGCTTTGGTTCCGACGGGGTGGTCGTCGTCGCGGCCGTTTGCATCGCGCCGGTCATCGGGATGAAGTAGACGCCGAGATCCTTGCGCGAAGACACCTTGCCTTCGGAATCCTTGGTGAAGACATAGAGGAACTGCTCGCGCTTGAAGGGCTGGCCCATCGGGATGACCATGCGGCCGCCCGGCTTGAGCTGCGCGAGAAGCGCGGGCGGCACGTGCTGGGCGACGCATGTCACGATGACGATGTCGAAGCCGTCTTTCTGCTCGGGCCAGCCGAAATAGCCGTCGCCGACCCGCGTCTCGATGTTGTCGTAGCCAAGCGGCGCGAAAATCCTCGAAACGGCCTTGCCGAGCGGCTCGACGATTTCGATCGAATACGCCCTCTCGACGATGCGCGAGAGGATCGACACCTGGAAGCCCGATCCGGTGCCGATCTCCAGCGCGCGTTCGCCGGCCCTGGGGCGGCACAGCTGCGTCATGTAGGCCTGGCCGCGATAGTCCGACAGGGCCGAACCCAGCCCTATCCGCCACGGCTTGGATTCTTCCTCGTAGGCGACGGCGGCGAAGTCGGCGCCGGTCCCGTAGTCATAGTGATAATAGTCGCGCGGGACGGTGGCGAACGCCTTGAGAATTCCGGGGTCGGCCTGTTTGAAGTGGTAGTCGAGCAAGCCCTTGATGGTGCCCATCATGCGCGGTTTGCGGGCGTTCATCTGGCGCCAGTCGTCGGCGCCGATCACGGTCCGGCGTCCGCCCGCCTTCATCGCCTGCGCGAACGCGTCGTAGGTCCAGGGCGATGGCGTGGCGCGGGCGCCTCCGGCGGCGGCCGCCAGCGTGCCGGCGGTGCCGGCGAGAAAAGCACGTCGTCCGATTGTCATGGTCGCCCCCGCGCGAGACCGGCCCCACGGGGCGGTCCTTGATCGCGAGGCAGACTAGCAGCCTGTCGGACTGAGGTGAACGGGCGAGAAAGTTCGCCCCGGGCGGGCCTCGGCGGACCGCGCGGTCGTGTCGGGGGCGTCCCGGCGATGTCTCGGGACAGCGTTTTGGCGGCTCCCGGGCGTCGTCGGTGGCCGGTCGT
>CAMDVZ010000068.1 GCA_945878895.1 Caenispirillum bisanense
CGAGGGGACGGAGATGGTGATGCCGGGCGACAACGCGACGATGATCGTGGAACTGATCCAGCCGATCGCGATGGACGAGGGCTTGCGGTTCGCGATCCGCGAGGGCGGCCGCACCGTCGGCGCCGGCGTCGTCACCAAAATCTCGAAGTAGTCACAAGCAGGCGGCGCGGCCTTTCGGGGCCGCCGTCGCGGAGCGAGCGTCATGGACAGCACCAATATCCGGATCAGGCTGAAGGCCTTCGATCATCGAGTTCTCGACCAGTCGACGAACGAGATCGTGAGCACGGCCAAGCGCACGGGCGCCCGCGTCCGCGGGCCGATCCCGCTGCCCACCCGCATCGAACGCTTCACCGTCAACCGCGGACCGCACGTCGACAAGAAGTCGCGCGAGCAATTCGAAATGCGCACCCACAAGCGGGTGCTCGATATCGTCGATCCGACGCCACAGACCGTGGATGCCTTGATGAAGCTCGACCTCGCCGCCGGCGTGGACGTCGAAATCAAGCTCGGCCAGTGATGCGACGGCAGGCGTAGAAAGAAGGATACGGGATCATGCGAACCGGTCTGGTCGCGCAAAAGGTGGGGATGACCCGCGTCTTCAACGACGCCGGAGAACACGTCCCCGTAACCGTGCTGAAGCTCGACAACGTCCAAGTTGTCGCCGTGCGTACCGAGGAAAAGGATGGCTACACTGCCGTCCAGCTCGGGATCGGCAAGGCGAAGGTCAAGAACGTCACGAAGCCCCAGCGCGGCCACTTCGCCAAGGCGAAGGTCGAGCCCAAGCGCAAGCTGGTGGAATTTCGGGTTGGCAAGGACGCGCTGCTGCCGGTTGGCGCCGAGCTGTCGGCCGGCCACTTTCTCGCGGGACAATTCGTCGACGTGACGGGGACGACCATCGGCAAGGGGTTCGCCGGCGCGATGAAGCGCTGGAACTTCCGCGGTCTCGAAGCAACGCACGGCGTATCGGTGTCGCATCGCAGCCATGGTTCGACCGGCAATCGTCAGGATCCGGGCCGCACGTTTCCCAACAAGAAGATGGCCGGGCACCTGGGTGCCGAACGCGTCACGACGCAGAGCCTGAAGATCGTCTCGACCGACGCAGAGAACGGTCTGATCCTGATCCACGGCGCGGTTCCCGGTCACGACGGTGGCTATGTGCTGGTCAAGGACGCGACGAAGCGAAAGGCGCCCAAGGATCTGCCGTTCCCGGCGGCGCTGCGCGCCGCGCCGACCGCCACCGAAGGCGAGAAGGCCTGATATCATGAAGCTCAACGTTACCGACCTCGACGGCGCGACCGTTGGCGAAATCGAACTGGCGGATGCCGTGTTTGGTCTCCCGGCGCGGGCCGACCTGCTGCAGCGTTGCGTGGTCTGGCAGCTCGCCAACCGCCGCGCCGGCACGCACAAGACCAAGATCAGGTCCGAGGTGAAGGCCACGTCCAAGAAGTTCGGTGCCCAGAAGGGCGGCGGTCGTGCCCGACACGGCAACCGCGCGGCGCCGCAGTTCCGCGGAGGCGGCAAGGCGTTCGGTCCCGTGCTGCGCAGCCACGAGACGGCGCTGCCCAAGAAAGTACGCAAGCTCGCGCTCAAGACGGCTCTGTCGGCCAAGGCGGCCGAGGGCAAGATCGTCGTGCTGGAGCGCGCTTCGGTCGATCTGCCCAAGACGGCGCAGCTCGTGGCGCGCCTGGGGAAGCTCGGCATTCGCAGCGCGCTGGTTATCGACGGTCGGCAGGTCGACGCGAATTTCGCGCTGGCCGCCCGGAACATACCGCATCTGGACGTGCTGCCCGAGCAGGGCGCCAACGTGTACGACATCCTGCGCCGCGACACGCTCGTGCTGACGCGCGACGCCGTGAAGCATCTCGAGGAGCGCCTCCAATGAGTGCGGCCAAGAAGCCCGTCCTGTCGCGTGCCCGGATGTACGACATCGTGCGCGCGCCACTGGTGACCGAGAAGTCGACCAACCAGAGCGAGCACGGCCAGCTGTCGTTCAAGGTCTCGCTCGACGCGACCAAGCCCGAGATCAAGGCGGCGATCGAGGGTCTGTTCAACGTGAAGGTCAAGGCCATCAACACGATGCGTGTCGAAGGCAAGACCAAGATCTTCAAGGGCATGCGCGGTCGGCGCAGCGACTGGAAGAAGCCCATCGTTTCGTTGGCCGACGGCCAGCGCATCGACGTCACGACCGGCCTGTGATCGCGGAGCGTTAGGAATCATGGCTCTCAAGTCATACAAACCGACGACGCCGTCGCAGCGCCAGCTGGTGCTCGTCGACCGTTCGGGTCTTCACAAGGGTGGCCCTGTCAAGGCGCTGACCGAAGGCAAGCACTCGGCCGGCGGCCGCAACAACCACGGTCGCACGACGAGCGCGCACCGCGGCGGTGGCCACAAGCGTCGCTATCGCATCGTCGACTTCAAGCGTCGCAAGTTCGACGTGGTCGCGACGGTCGAGCGGCTAGAGTACGACCCGAACCGTACCGCGTTCCTCGCGCTGGTCCGGTACGCCGACGGCGAGCTCGCCTACATACTGGCGCCGCAGCGTCTGCGGGCCGGCGACCAGATCGTGTCGGGCGTGCGTGCCGACATCAAGCCGGGCAACGCCATGCAGCTGGCCAGCATGCCGGTCGGCACCATCGTCCACAACGTGGAGATGAAGGCGGGCAAAGGTGGCCAGATCGCCCGGTCCGCCGGTACCTACGTGCAACTTGTCGGCAAGGACCAGGGTTACGCGCAGCTGAAGCTGTCGTCCGGCGAAGTGCGCATGGTTCGCGCCGAGTGCATGGCGACGGTCGGTGCGGTGAGCAATCCGGACCAGCAGAACGTGAACTACGGCAAGGCCGGCCGCATGCGGTGGCTCGGCTTCCGGCCGGTCACCCGCGGCGTGGCGATGAACCCGATCGACCATCCGCATGGCGGCGGCGAAGGCCGTACCTCCGGTGGTCGTCATCCGGTGACGCCGTGGGGCAAGCCGACCAAGGGCAAGAAGACCCGTCGCAACAAGTCGACGGACAAGTTGATCATCCGCCGTCGCCACGCGTCTCGTTGACGTCGGCGCGCGGGTACAGGAGTACAAGATGGCACGTTCTGTGTGGAAAGGGCCGATGGTCGATGGCTATCTGCTCGACAAGGCCGACAAGGCGCGCGCATCGACGCGCAACGAGGTCATTCGGACCTGGTCGCGACGTTCGACGATCCTGCCGCAGTTCGTAGGCCTCGTGTTCGGTGTCTACAACGGCCACAAGTTCATCCCGGTGTCGGTCACCGAGGAAATGGTCGGCCACAAATTCGGCGAATTCTCGCCCACACGTGTCTTTCAGGGCCATTCCGGCTCGGGCGACAAGAAGGCTTCGAGGTAGGGCTTGCCATGAGCAAACCGTCCCATCCCCGCCGCGAGGCGGACAGCGAGGCCAAGTCGGTCTTGCGCGCGCTGCGTATCAGCCCGCGCAAGCTCAATCTGGTCGCCCAGCAAATTCGTGGCAAGGCCGCCAACGCGGCGCTTGCCGAGTTGACATTCTCGCGCAAGCGGATTGCCGAGGACGTCCGCAAAGCTTTGCAGTCGGCTATCGCCAACGCCGAGAACAATCATCAGCTCGATGTCGACCGGTTGATGGTCGTGGAAGCCAGTGTCGGCAAGGGAATCGTCCTGAAGCGCTTTCACACGCGCGCCCGGGGCCGTAGCTCCGGGATCGTCAAGCCGTTCAGCCAGCTGACGATCGTCGTACGGGAACGCGCTCAGGCGACCGCGGGGGAGGGCAAGTAATGGGCCAGAAAGTCAACCCGATCGGCCTGCGCCTCGGCGTCAACCGCACTTGGGATTCGCGCTGGTACGCCGAAGAAGGCAACTACGCCAAGCTGTTGCACGAAGACATTGCCATCCGCGAGTATCTGCGCGACAAGCTCAAGCAGGCCGGCGTCAGCAAGATCGTCATCGAGCGGCCCGCCAAGAAGGCGCGCGTGACCATCCACACCGCGCGTCCGGGCGTGGTGATCGGCAAGAAGGGCGCAGACATCGAGAAGTTGCGCGGCGAACTCGCTAAGATGAGCACGGGCGAGGTCAGCCTGAACATCGTCGAAATTCGCAAGCCCGAGGTCGACGCGACGTTGATCGCGGAAAACATCGCCCAGCAGCTGGAGCGCCGCGTCGCGTTTCGTCGCGCGATGAAGCGGTCGGTACAGTCGGCGATGCGTCTTGGGGCGCTTGGCATCAGGATCAACTGTTCGGGCCGCCTCGGCGGCGCGGAAATCGCGCGCATGGAATGGTATCGCGAAGGTCGCGTTCCACTCCACACCTTGCGTGCCGACATCGATTACGGGGTCGCGACCGCTTTCACGACCTTCGGCACCTGTGGCGTGAAAGTCTGGGTGTTCAAGGGCGAGATCATGGCGCACGACCCGATGGCCCAGGACAAACGCCTCGAAGAGGCGCAGGCCGGCCGGAGCCAGTAGCGGAAAGCGATCGTCATCATGCTCAGTCCCAAGCGAACTAAATACCGCAAGGCCTTCAAGGGTCGGATTCACGGCGTCGCCCGCTCCGGTGCGACCCTTGCTTTCGGCGACTTTGGTCTCAAGGCTCTCGAACCGGAGCGTGTAACCGCGCGCCAGATCGAAGCCGCCCGTCGCGCCATGACGCGCCACATGAAGCGCGCCGGTCGCGTGTGGATCCGGGTTTACCCGGATCTGCCGGTGTCGATGAAGCCCGCCGAGGTCCGGATGGGCTCGGGCAAGGGCGCGCCCGAATTCTGGGCCTGCCGCGTGAAGCCTGGCCGCATCATGTTCGAGATCGGCGGCGTTGGAGCTCCGATCGCGCGCGAGGCCTTCGCTCTCGCGGCAGCGAAGCTGCCGATCAAGACCAAGTTCGTCGCCCGGATGGGCGCGGGAGAGGCGTAATGAGCGATACCGCGAGCGACCTGCGCGCGCGCACGCCGGACGAACTCAAGGCGCGTCTCGGCGATCTGCGGAAGGAAGCCTTCAATCTTCGCTTCCAGCAAGCCAACGGCGTGATCGGACCGCAGCAGGGCAATACGGCCCGTGTCCGGGAAGTGCGGCGCTCGATCGCGCGCATCCTGACCGTGCTGCGCCAGCAGACCGCCTCCTGAGGAGCGAGACATGCCGAAACGAATTCTTCAGGGCGTCGTCGTCAGCGACAAGATGGACAAGACCATCGTCGTCGAGGTCGAGCGCCGGGTGCAGCACCCGATCTACAAAAAGTTCATCCGTCGCTCCAAGCGCTACCACGCGCACGACGAGACGAACGCCATAGCGATCGGGACCACGGTCCGGATCGTCGAGAGCCGACCGATGTCGAAGACCAAACGCTGGGTCGTCGTGACCGACGAGGCCGTGGCGTCCTGACGCCGGGCTTCAAGCAACCAGGAGCGGCGGGCTCGACCCGCCGGAGAACGACATGATCCAGATGCAGTCCAACCTCGACGTCGCCGACAACTCGGGTGCGCGGCGGGTACAATGCATCAAGGTGCTGGGCGGCTCGCATCGGCGGACGGCCACGATCGGAGACGTGATCGTGGTTGCCGTCAAGGACGCGATCCCGCGCGGCAAGGTGAAGAAGGGCGAGGTCGCGCGAGCGGTCATCGTTCGCACGGCGGCGGCCATTCGGCGGCCCGACGGCAGCGCGATCCGGTTCGACCGCAACGCCGCCGTGCTGATCAACAAACAGGACGAGCCTATCGGCACGCGTATCTTCGGACCGGTGACGCGCGAGTTGCGCGCGCGCAAGTTCATGAAGATCATTTCGCTGGCGCCGGAAGTGCTGTGAGGAGCGGCGGATCATGCCCAAGATGAAGATCAGGAAAGGCGACCGGGTGGTGGTGATCACCGGTCGCGACAAGGGACGCCAGGGCGAAGTGCTCCGGGCGATGCCGAGCGAGAACCGGCTGGTTGTCGCCGGCGTCAACATGATGAAGCGTCATCAGAAAGCCCGGCGCGCCGGGGAGGAAAGCGGAATCATCGCGCGCGAGGCGACTATTCACGTCTCGAACGTGGCGCACATCGACCCGTCGAGCGGCAAGCCGACCCGGGTCGGATACAAGGTTTTGGACGATGGCCGCAAGGTGCGCGTCGCGCGCGCCTCCGGCGAGACGATCGATCGCTGAGGAGATGGCCATGACGGCCCGCCTGCAAGAACACTACGCTGCCGTGATCAAGCCGGCGCTTCTCAAGGAGTTCGCTTACGCGAACGCGATGGAAGCGCCGCGACTGGACAAGGTGGTGATCAACATGGGCGTCGGGGAAGCCGTGGCCGACCGCAAGGTCGTCGACAGCGCCGCCGCCGAACTCGCCCTCATCGCGGGCCAGAAGCCAGTGGTGACGCGCGCCAAGAA
The DNA here is from genome assembly GCA_945878895.1 of Caenispirillum bisanense. Taxonomy (GTDB): domain Bacteria; phylum Pseudomonadota; class Alphaproteobacteria; order Reyranellales; family Reyranellaceae; genus CAMDVZ01. Next base: position 6,339 of record CAMDVZ010000068.1, read on the forward strand.
GTCGATCGCGACCTACAAGGTCCGCGAAGGCATGGCGCTCGGATGCAAGGTCACGCTGCGGCGCGACCGCATGTACGAGTTCATCGACAGGCTCGTCAATATCGCGCTGCCGCGGGTTCGCGATTTCCGCGGTCTCAACGGTCGGTCGTTCGACGGTCGCGGCAACTACGCGTTGGGTCTCAAGGAACAGCTGGTGTTCCCGGAGATTGAATACGACAAGGTCGACCTCGTTCGCGGTATGGATATCATCATCTGCACGACGGCGAAGACGGACGCCGAGGCCCGCGCTCTGCTGCGTGGTTTCGATTTCCCCTTCTACAACTGAAGGGCGGGAGGCGATCACATGGCCAAGATCAGCATGATCGAGAAGAACAAGCGTCGAGCGGCGATGGCCAAGAAGGCCGCGCCCAAGCGCCTGGCCCTCAAGAAGACCGTCGCGAACCGCGCCCTGCCCATCGAGGAGCGGTTCGAGGCCCAGTTGAAGCTCAATCAGCTGCCGCGCAACGCGGCCGCCGGGCGCGTTCGCAATCGCTGCGACGTGTCGGGGCGCCCGCGCGCGGTGTACCGGAAGTTTAAGTTGTCACGCATCGCCCTGCGCGATCTGGCGTCGCGCGGGCTGTTGCCCGGCGTCGTCAAGTCGAGCTGGTGAGAGCGGGGAGACGGGGACCATGTCACTGAGCGATCCTGTTGGCGATATGCTGACTCGTATCCGGAACGGGCAATCGGCGCGCCTCGACAGCGTGTCGATGCCCGCGTCGAAGCTGCGGTCCAACGTCCTCGACGTGTTGCAGCGCGAGGGCTACATCCGGGGTTACTTCGAGGAGGAGATGCGAGCCGGCGTGCGGGAGATTCGCGTCGAGCTCAAGTACGACAACGGCAAGCCGGTCATCCGCGAGGTCCATCGCGTGTCGAAACCGGGACGTCGGGTGTACTCGAAGATCGCGGATTTGCCCCGGACCTACAACGGGCTGGGCATCTCGATCCTGTCCACGCCGCGAGGCGTGATGTCCGACAACGAGGCCCGCGCCGCCAACGTCGGCGGCGAAGTCCTCTGCAAGGTGTTCTAGCCATGTCCCGCGTCGGAAAAAACCCGGTGCCGGTTCCCGCCGGCACAACGGTGGAAATCAACGGCCAGACCGTAAAGGCCAAGGGCAAGAAGGGCGAGCTGACCATGCGCGTGCACGACGATATCGTCGTGGCTCGCGAAGGCAACGTCGTTACCGTGAAGATGCGGCAGAACAACACGCGTTCGCGCGTGCTGTGGGGCACGAACCGCAATCTGGTGCGCAACCTGATCCAGGGCGCGACGGATGGTTACACGGTCAATCTGGAAATCACCGGCGTCGGCTATCGGGCCGCCGTCGATGCCAAGGGCTTGAAGCTCCAGCTCGGCTTCAGTCACGACGTCAACTTCCCGATACCGGCCGGCATAGCGATCAAGATCGCGAAACCGACCGAGATCGAGATCAGTGGTGCCGACAAGCAGAAGGTCGGTCAAGTGGCCGCCGAGATCCGTGGCATGAAGCCACCCGAGCCCTACAAGGGCAAGGGGATCCGGTACGCCAACGAGACCATCCTGCGCAAGGAAGGCAAGAAGAAGTAGGACCGGCGAGCATGTCTAAGAAAGCCGAACTTTTCCAGCGTCGCCAGCGCCGCAATCGCCACGCCATCAAGGCGCGGGCGAGTGGTCGTCTGCGGCTGAGCGTGTTCCGCTCCAGCAAGCATATCTACGTCCAGGTCATCGACGATGGGGCGGGGCGCACGCTCGCGGCCGCCTCGTCGGCCGACGAGGCGCTGAAGGGCAAGCTGAAGACGGGCGCGGACAAGGCCGCGGCGAGCGAGGTCGGCAAGCTGATCGCCGTTCGCGCCATCGAAGCGGGCGTCAAGGAGGTCGTGTTCGACCGGGGCGCCTACATGTTTCACGGCCGCGTGAAAGCGCTTGCCGACGCTGCCCGCGAAGGCGGGCTGTCGTTCTGATTTCCGGGAGAGCGTAACCATGGCACGTGCACCAGGGGCGACCCGTCCGGGTAGTTCCAATCGCGGTGGTCCCCGCGATGGCGAAGGCGGCGGCGGACGTGGCCGGCGAACCGATCGCGGCGAGCAACGCGGCGGCGCCGACCGGGAAGACAGCGAACTGGTCGACAAGCTGGTCGGCATCAACCGCGTCTCCAAGACCGTCAAGGGCGGCAAGCGCTTCGGTTTTGCCGCGATTGTCGTCGTTGGCGACAAGCGCGGCCGGGTCGGCTACGGCACCGGCAAGGCGCGCGAGGTTCCCGAGGCCATCCGCAAGGCTACCGAGTCGGCCAAGCGTGGCATCATTCGGGTGGCGTTGCGCGAGGGACGAACGCTGCATCACGACGTCATCGGCCACTTTGGCGCCGGTCGCGTCGTTCTGCGCGCGGCACCGGCTGGCACCGGAATCATCGCGGGCGGTGCCATGCGCGCCGTCTTCGAGACGTTGGGGCTGAAGGACGTCGTGGCGAAGTCGGCCGGAACGTCCAACCCGCACAATATGATCAAGGCGACGTTCGAGGCTCTGCAGCTGGTGCAGTCACCCCGCACGGTCGCGACGCGACGTGGCAAGAAGGTCGGCGACATTCTGGGTCGCCGCGACGACGCCGCGATCGAAGCGGCGTAGGGAGAGCGCGATGGCCGACAAGCCGACCGTCAAGGTCACCCAGACCGGCAGCCCGATCGGCCGCCGGCCCGATCAGCGACAGACGCTGATCGGACTGGGATTGAACAAGCTCCGCCGCAGCCGGGTTCTCGAAGACACCCCGGCGGTGCAGGGCATGATTACCAGGGTACGCCACCTCGTTAAGGTCGAGGCGGCAAATTAGGTGTCGGGCGGGGTCCTTCGGGGCCGCCGCGGCGTGTGGGATCGCGAGCCATGAAACTGAACGAGATTTCTGACAACGCCGGTGCCCGCAAGAGCCGGATGCGCGTCGCGCGCGGCATCGGGTCGGGCAAGGGCAAGACGGCTGGCCGCGGTGGCAAGGGCCAGCGCGGCCGGTCGGGCGTCGCCATCAAGGGCTTCGAGGGTGGTCAGATGCCTTTGCATCGCCGCCTGCCCAAGCGGGGCTTCACCAATCCGTCGCGCAAGGATTACGTGGTGGTCAACGTCGGCTCGCTTCAGAAGGCGGTCGACGAGGGCAAGATCGACGCGGCGCAGCCAGTCGACACAGCGCTGCTGGAGAAAGTCGGCCTGGTTCGGCATGTGCGCGACGGCGTTCGCCTGCTCGCCAAGGGCGAGATCACGGTCGCGCTGCGGATCACCGTTGTCGGCGCATCCAAAGCAGCCATCGAAGCGATCGCCAAAGCCGGCGGCAACGTGACGGTTGAGAACGCGGAAGCGCCGAAGGCGGCCTGATCGGGCCGTCCGAGCGTGGCCCGACGACGAGGTGTCGTCGGGAAGCCTGGGATGCAAGCGCATGGCGTCAGCCGCCGAACAGCTGGCCCGGAACCTCAACTGGGGTAATCTGGGCAAGGCGACCGAACTGAAAAAGCGCCTGTGGTTTACCCTCGGCGCTTTGATCGTCTATCGGATCGGTTCGTACATTCCGGTGCCCGGCGTCGATCCGATCGCGCTGGCCGAAGTATTCCAGCGTCAGTCCGGCGGGCTGGCGGGGCTGCTCGACGTGTTCTCGGGTGGCTCGATCGGGCGTATGTCCATCCTCGCGCTCAGCATCATGCCGTACATCTCGGCGTCCATCATCATGCAAATCCTGACGACGGTGGTTCCGTCGCTCGAGGCGCTGAAGAAGGAAGGCGAGGCCGGGCGGAAGAAGATCAACCAGTATACGCGCTATGGGACGGTGTTCCTCGCGGCGATCCAGGCCTATGGCATCGCCGCGGGCCTCGAGGCGCAACAGGCGCAGGTAGAGGGAGTCGTGCGAGCGGTGGTCACCGACCCCGGTCTCTATTTCCGCTTCGTGACCGTGGTGACGCTGGTCGGCGGTACGCTGTTCCTGATGTGGCTTGGCGAGCAGGTCACGTCGCGAGGCGTCGGCAACGGAATTTCGCTGATCATTTTCGCCGGCATCGTTGCTGCCATGCCGGGCGCCATGGTGCAGACGCTGGAGCTGGGCCGTACCGGCGCCCTGTCGGCGTTGTTCATCATCGGGCTGATCATCGGGATCGTCGCCGTCGTCGTCTTCGTGGTTTTCGTCGAGACGGCGCAGCGACGAATACTCGTGCAATATCCCAAGCGGCAGATGGGTAACCGCGTCTATGGCGGCCAGGCGAGCTATCTGCCGCTCAAGATCAACACCGCCGGCGTGATTCCGCCGATCTTCGCGTCATCGTTGCTGCTGTTTCCGGCGACCATCGCGGGTTTCCAGGGTACCGACACGGCCGACTGGGTGCAGTGGATTTCGGTCCATCTCGGGCACGGCCAGCCGCTGTACCTGCTGGTGTACATCGCGCTGATCCTGTTTTTCTGCTTTTTCTACACCACCGTCGTGTTCCAGCCGGTCGACACCGCCGACAATCTCAAGAAGCACGGCGGCTTCCTGCCGGGCATTCGGCCCGGCAAGAGCACGGCCGACTATCTGGAATACGTGCTGACCCGGCTGACCGCGATTGGCGCTGCCTACCTCGCGGTAGTCTGCATCATTCCGGAGCTGCTGATCGCTCGTGGCGGCGTGCCTTTCTACTTCGGCGGCACCAGCCTGCTGATCGTGGTCTCGGTCACGCTCGATACGGTGACACAGATCCAGTCGCATTTGCTCGCCTACCAGTACGGCGACCTGATCGGTCAGGCCCGCCTGAAGGGGGGCAAGAATCGATGAAGCTGATACTGCTGGGCCCTCCCGGTGCGGGCAAGGGTACGCAGGCGCAGCGCCTGCAGGACCGATACGGGCTGAGGCAACTCTCGACCGGCGACATGTTGCGGGCCGCCGTTGCGTCGGGAAGCGAGCTCGGCTTGACGGCGAAGGGCATCATGGAGCGGGGCGAGTTGGTGCCCGATGGCCTTATCGTGGGTTTGATCGAGGACCGCATCGGCCAGGCCGACTGCGCGAGCGGGTTCATTCTGGACGGCTTCCCGCGCACCGTCGCGCAGGCCGAGGCGCTGGACCGGATGCTCGGATCGCGCGGCTGGAAGCTCGACAAGGTGGTCGAGATGGATGTCGACGAGGCAGCACTCACCGCCCGAATCGTTGGACGATTCAGCTGCGGCAAATGCGGCACCGGCTATCACGATGTGTTCAAGAAGGCCGCCAAAGCCGGCCTCTGCGACGTTTGCGGCGGGAGCGAATTCACCCGCCGCAAGGACGACAACGCCGAAACCGTGACGGCCCGGATGGCGGCCTATCGGTCCCAAACGGCGCCTTTGCTGCCTTATTACGCGGCTCGCGGCGTGCTGGCGAAGGTCGACGGCATGGCGGCGATGGACGATGTCTATCGACAGATCGAGAGCGTGTTGGGAAAGTCTTGATAATCTTCCCACGAGGTTGACTCGCGGGGTTCCATCCCTATAATCGCGCGCTTTCCAGCATGGTGGAGGCGCGGATCATGGGCTCATGGACCGCGCCTTAACGTATTGAAGGAGCACGGAAATTGGCTCGTATCGCCGGCGTCAACATCCCGACCAACAAGCGCGTGCTCATCGCGCTGCAGTACATCCACGGCATCGGCCAGCAAAAGGCCGCTGAAATCTGCAAGAAAGTCGGCCTCGCCGACGAGCGTCGGGTCAACCAGTTGAGCGACGACGAGGTGCTGCGCATCCGCGAAACCATTGATCGTGACTACACGGTCGAAGGCGATCTGCGGCGCGACGTCGCCATGAATATCAAGCGGTTGATGGATCTGGGCTGCTATCGCGGTTTGCGTCACCGCAAGGGGCTGCCGGTTCGCGGTCAGCGCACGCACACCAACGCTCGCACCCGCAAGGGCCCGGCCAAGCCGATCGCGGGCAAGAAAAAAGCCGCTTAGGCGAGAGGATAACGGAAAATGGCGAAAGCTCCCGCAGCTGGCGGCACCGCGGCGCGTCCCCGGCGTCGCGAACGCAAGAACATCACGTCGGGCGTCGCGCACGTCAACGCGTCGTTCAACAACACCGTGATCACCATCACCGACGTGCAAGGCAACACCATTGCCTGGTCTTCGGCCGGTACGCAGGGTTTCAAGGGCTCGCGCAAATCGACACCCTTCGCCGCCCAGATGGCGGCCGAGGATGCGGGCCGCAAGGCGATGGAGCACGGCATGCGGACCGTCGAGGTCGAGGTTCGTGGTCCGGGTTCGGGACGCGAGTCGGCCCTGCGCGCCTTGCAGGCGGTCGGCTTTTCCGTCACCGCCATCCGCGACGTGACGCCGATTCCGCACAACGGTTGCCGCCCGCCAAAGCGTCGGCGCGTCTAATTTCGCCGGGACCTCGGTCCCGCCCTTCATCCCGTCCATGGCGCCTTGCGCCGTGGCGTTCGTCGTGGACAAGGACCGCTGGTCGCGAGACCGGGCGAGTCCCCAACCGCCGAATCGAGAGGTATCACCCGTGCTTCAGAAGAACTGGCAAGAGCTGATCAAGCCGCAGAAATTGCAAGTCGAGCCGGGCGCGGACGCTGGCCGCGTGGCGACGCTCGTCGCCGAGCCGCTCGAGCGTGGCTTCGGCCTGACATTGGGCAACTCATTGCGTCGCGTGCTGCTGTCGTCGCTCCAGGGCGCCGCCGTCACGTCGATCAAGATCGACGGCGTGCTGCACGAGTTCTCCTCGATTCTGGGCGTCCGCGAGGACGTCACCGACATCGTGCTGAACATCAAGTCGATGGCGATCAAGATGCAGGGCGACCGGCCGCACCGGCTCGTGCTGCGCGCGACGGGGCCGAGCGAAGTAACTGCCGGTATGATCGAGACCACCGGCGACATCCAGATCATGGACACCTCGCACCTGATCTGCACGCTCGACGATGGCGCCTCGCTGCACATGGAACTGACGGTTTCGGCCGGCAAGGGTTACGTTCCGGCTTCGGCCAACCGTCCGGTCGACGCGCCGATCGGGTTGATCCCGATCGACGCGCTGTTCAGCCCCGTGCGCAAGGTCGCCTACAAGGTCGACAACAGCCGCGTCGGCCAGGTCACTGACTACGACAAGCTGTCGATGACCATCGAGACCGACGGCACCGTGACGCCCGACGACGCCGTCGCGCTGGCCGCGCGCATCCTGCAGGACCAGCTGCAGCTCTTCATCAACTTCGACGAGCCGCAGGCGGTCAAGGCGAGCGAGGTCGCCGACGACATCCCGTTCAACCGCAATTTGCTGCGCAAGGTCGACGAGCTGGAGCTCTCGGTCCGCTCGGCAAACTGCCTGAAGAACGACAACATCATCTACATCGGCGATCTCGTTCAGAAGACCGAGGCCGAGATGCTGCGCACGCCGAACTTCGGCCGCAAGTCGCTCAACGAGATCAAGGAAGTGCTGGCCCAGATGGGGCTCCATCTCGGCATGGAGATTCCGAACTGGCCGCCCGAGAATATCGAGGAGCTCGCCAAGCGTCTCGAGGAACCCTACTAGGACTTCACGTGCCGACCCGGGTGCCGCTCCGCCGGAGCGGGCCCCAACGGACGCGTCGTTTCGCCGGTGCGTCTCTATAAAACACAACATCGGAGACACACATGCGACACGGTATGAACGGGCGGAAATTCAACCGCCGATCCGACGCCCGACAGGCGTTGCTGCGCGATCTGGCGCTGGGGCTGCTCAAGCACGAGCAGATTCGCACCACGCTTCCGAAGGCGAAGGACCTGCGTCCCGTCGTGGAACGGCTGATCACGCTGGGCAAGCGCGGCGATCTGCACGCGCGCCGCCAGGCGATTGCGAAGCTGGGCGACCAGGATATCGTGCGCAAGCTGTTCGCGGTCCTGGGTGAACGCTACAAGGACCGCCAGGGTGGCTATACCCGCATTCTCAAGGCCGGCTTCCGCTACGGCGACGCTGCCCCGATGGGCATCATCGAGCTGGTCGACCGGGACGTTTCGGCCAAGGGCAAGGACAGCGGACCCTCGGGCGAGAAGAAGGACGACGTCGAGGAAGCAGCCTGAACCAGGCCGATCACGACTTCGAGACCAACGAGGCGGCCATGGTGCCGCCTCTTTCTATTCCCACCTTCGGGATCGGGGGTAGACTGGCCGCAGGCGCCGATCGATGCGTCGGCCCATCGCGTGGAAGACTGACATGACCGCACGATTAATCACCGCGTTCTCGTTTCTCGTATTCCTGGTGGCGGCGCCCGCGATGGCCCGCGGACCCGAACTTGCCCAGGTGCCGACGTCGCGGGCAGAGATGAATTTCTCGTTCGCGCCCCTGGTGAAGCGCGTGTCGCCCGCTGTCGTGAACATCTACACGAAATCCCGGGTCCGACAGCAGATCCCGCCTTTCATGCGCTTCTTCGGCGAGGAGTTCCTGAACCGTCTGCCGCAGGATCGCGTTCAGCAGGCGCTGGGCTCCGGCGTGATCGTTCGGGACACCGGCCTTATCGTCACGAACAACCACGTCGTGCGTGGCGCCGAGGAAATCCAGGTGGTGCTCGCCGACAAGCGGGAGTTCGGCGCCAAGGTGTTGACGATCGACGAGCGCTACGATCTGGCGGTGCTCAAGGTCGAACTGGGGGAAGAGAAACTGCCCGCGCTGCCGTTGCGCGATTCCGATGGCGTCGAGGTCGGCGATCTGGTGCTCGCGATCGGCAATCCGTTCGGCCTGCAGCAGACCGTGACCAGCGGCATCGTGTCGGCCATCGCGCGCAGCGGCGGCGGGGTCACCGAGAACAGCTTCTTCATCCAGACCGACGCCGCCATAAATCCGGGCAACTCCGGCGGCGCGCTGGTGACGATGGACGGCAAGCTCGCCGGCGTGAACACCGCGATCTTCTCGCGCTCGGGTGGATCGATCGGCATCGGCTTCGCCACGCCTGCCAACATCGTGGCGCGGATGATCGAGGTCGCCGAGCAGGGCGGCCGGCTGGTGCGACCCTGGATCGGGGTCGACGTCCAGAAAGTGACCGCCGACCTCGCCACCTCGCTCGGCATGCCGCGGCCGCAAGGTGTCATCCTTCGGGCGGTGTCGGCCGAGGGTCCTGCGGGCAAGGCTGGCCTCAAGGTCGGGGACGTGTTGCTTTCGGTCAACGATCACGCC
>CAMDVZ010000069.1 GCA_945878895.1 Caenispirillum bisanense
AGCCGCGCGCTGGCGTCGAGATCCAGCTGCGAGGACACGTGGGCGACGATGCTGGACCAGCGATCCAGCCGGGGCGATGCGAGGGGCATCCATGTCCAGAATCACGCCCCAATACCCCGCGTCAAGGCTTATCCTAGCGCCTATGGGGGTGGGGGGTGTGGACCGGACAAGCCGCGCGCGGTCGCGTCGGCGCCAGCCAGGCGCGGCGTGATTTGTGATCGCAACGTGGCTGTGACTTAATCGCGGCAGGATCGTCGCGGGGCGAACCGGGAGGACTGGCCGATGGAAACGCTGCGTCTGGGCTTGCTGCCGCGCTACTGGACCTATGCCGGCTCGTTGCTGGGAACCGTGTTGTTCCTGCTGTTGTCGTTCGTCTACACGGGCTTCGCGATTCCCTTCGCGATCGCGCTGGGTCTGGCGATCCTCGGCACCCACGACGTGTTGCAGACCCGCCACAGCATCCTGCGCAACTACCCGATCCTGGCCCATGTCCGCTTCATGCTGGAGGCGATCCGCCCGGAGATGCGGCAGTACTTCCTCGAAAGCGACACCGACGGCAAACCCTTCTCGCGCGACAAGCGCGCCGTCGTCTACCAGCGCGCCAAGCACCAGCTCGACAAGCGCCCGTTCGGCAGCCAGCTCGATCCCTACGAGGATCGCTTCGAGTGGCTGAACCATTCGATCGTCGCGAAAGAGCCGAACAAGGAGCCCTTCCGCGTAACGATCGGCGGCCCCGATTGCACGCGGCCCTATTCGGCCTCGATCTTCAACATCTCGGCGATGAGCTTTGGCGCGCTGAGCGCCAACGCCATCCGGGCGCTCAACAAGGGCGCCAGACTCGGCGGTTTCTTCCACGACACCGGCGAGGGCGGCTTCAGCCCCTATCATCGCGAGTTCGGCGGCGACGTCGTGTGGGAGATCGGCAGCGGCTATTTCGGCTGCCGCAACCCCGACGGCACCTTCTCGGCCGAGCGGTTCCGGGAAACCGTCGCCAGCGACCAGATCAGGATGATCGAGATCAAGCTTTCGCAAGGCGCCAAACCCGGCCATGGCGGCGTGCTGCCGGCCGCCAAGGTGTCGAAGGAAATCTCGATCACGCGCGGCGTGCCGATGGGCCAGGATTGCGTGTCGCCGCCGCGGCATTCCGCGTTCGCCACGCCGCTGGAGATGATGGCCTTCGTCAAGCAGCTGCGCGAGCTGAGCGATGGCAGGCCGGTCGGTTTCAAGTTGTGCGTTGGCCATCCGTGGGAATTCCTCGCCATCTGCAAGGCGATGATCGAGACCGGCATCTATCCCGATTTCATCGTCGTGGACGGCACCGAAGGCGGCACCGGCGCCTCGCCGCCGGAATTCCTCGACCATGTCGGCTCGCCGATGCGCGAGGGCCTGCTGTTCGTCCACAACGCGCTGGTGGGCCTGAACATCCGCGACCGCGTCAAGCTCGGTGCGGCCGGCAAGATCGTCTCGGCCTTCGACATCGCGCGCGCCATGGCGCTGGGGGCGGACTGGTGCAATTCCGCCCGCGGCTTCATGTTCGCGATCGGCTGCATCCAGTCGCAGAGCTGCCACACCGACCGCTGCCCGGTCGGCGTCGCCACCCAGGACCCCGTCCGCCAGGAAGCTCTGCACGTGCCCGACAAGGCCGAGCGGGTCGCCAATTTCCACAAATCGACGCTGACGGTGCTGTCGGAAGTGGTGGCGGCGGCCGGTCTGTCGCATCCCGACCAGCTGCGCGCGCATCACCTCTCGCAGCGCATCGCGCCCAACAAGGTCAAGACCTTCGACCGCATCTACCGCTTCCAGGAGCCGGGCGAGATCCTGCGCGGCACCAACGATCCGCGCTACGTCGACCCGTGGAAAATGGCCCGCGCCGACAGCTTCGAGGCGGCGCGGTGAGCGGCGGGGCGCGCAGCAGCGTCCGCGCGGCAACAACAGCGCCTCGGCGAAGGCTATGGATCGGCATCGATCCGGGTGGACGGGAGAATTTTGGAATCGCTTTCCTTCATCCGGACGGCTCGGCAGTGGGCGAGTGTGTATCGTGCGCGGACGAAGCACTCGCGAAGATTACAGATGAGCCTTTGGGGGTTGGAGTGGATGCTCCGCTTTGGTGGTCGTCAGGACCTTCAAGCGATCGCAACGCCGACCAATGGATTCGGTCCAAGTATCGCATTCCGTCAGGGACCGTTCAGACCGCGAACTCCTTGCGGGGCGCCTGTCTGGTTCAGGCCGCCATGTTCATCACAAAGCTGCGCGACGTTTATCCGAGAGTTCGAATAACGGAGGCACATCCGAAGGCACTGCTGAGAGCGATCTGCTGCACCGGCTCTGAATGGAAGGATTTTCGCGATCGCTACGACGTATCGTGCGAGACTTCGAGTGAGCATGTGCGTGACGCCGTTATCGCGGCGGTGGCGGCCCGCGAAGGCTTTACGAAGAGGTGGAAGCTGGACCTTGCCTGTACTCGGCATCGCAGCGAGCAGGATCCCGGAACATATTGGCTCGCACCAATCCACTATTATTGGCCGGCCGATGCCCGTTGATGGCGCCGCACCCATCTGGCTACGGGTCGGTCCGTTGCCGCCGCTGAGACCGGATTCCCGCCGTCGCCACGAACCGATCCGCCAAACGGAAATGCCGCGCCGCCGACGCATGCCGAAAACAAAAAACGCCACCCTGGGGGTGGCGTCAATGTCCGTGCATTTGGAGCGGGCGAAGGGATTCGAACCCTCGACCCCGACCTTGGCAAGGTCGTGCTCTACCCCTGAGCTACGCCCGCGCTCCGTATGCGGCGACGACTGGCGAACCACTCGTCGGGTGGCGGCGGAAATAGCCGCTTTCGACCTGGTTGGCAAGCCGGTTGCGACACCACGATGACGACGGTATCAGACCCGCCATGAACGACGCCGCAACAGCGCCCGAACCCGACCCCGACGGCACCGATCTGCCCACCACGCCCGCCGTCCTGCTGGCGCGGCTGGCGGCACTCGGCATCGCCTGCGACACCGTGCGTCATGCAGCCGTCCATACCGTCGAGCAGTCCGAGGCGGTGCGCCTGGCGACGCCGGCGCTGCAGTCGGGCCTGCACGTCAAGAACCTGTTCCTGCGCAACCGGCGCGAGGAGGCGTGGCTGGTCACCGTCGAGAAGCAGCGGCCGATCGATCTCAGGCAGCTGGGCGAACGGCTCGGCGCGGGCAAGCTGTCGTTCGGCAGTCCGGAGCGGCTGATGCGGGTGCTGGGCGTGCGGCCGGGCTCGGTGACGCCGCTGGCGCTGGTCAACGATACGACCCACGCGGTGCGCTTCGCGATCGACGCCGAGCTGGTCGACGCCCCCGTTCTGTGGGCGCACCCGCTGGTCAACACCATGACGACGAAGCTGAGCGGCGAGGGGTTGCGGCGGTTCCTCGACGCCACCGGCCATGTCGCGACCGTGCTGCGTTTTCCGTCGGCCTGATCGCGGTTCGCCGCCCGCGACGGCGCCCGATGGCGGTATAATCGGGGATCGCCATGGCCCAGCCCGACCGCCCCGTCCACTCCGTCGTCGATCCGACCGCGTCGCAACCCGACGAGACCGGCGCCGACGAACCCTTGCCCGAGGGTTCGCTGGCGGCCGGCATCGCGGTGATCGCCAACCACGTCAAGACGCTGCCGCGCAAGCCCGGCGTCTACCGGATGATCTCGGCCAAGGGCGAGGTGCTCTATGTCGGCAAGGCGCGCGTGTTGCGCAGCCGGGTCGGCTCCTACACCCAGCCGACCCGGCTCTCGACCCGGCTGATGCGGATGGTGTCCTCGACCGCGACCATGGAGTTCGTGGTCACCGACAGCGAGGCCGAGGCGCTGCTGCTCGAGAACAACCTGATCAAGCGCTTCATACCGCGCTTCAACGTGCTGCTGCGCGACGACAAGTCGTTCCCCTACATCGTCATCCGGCGCGACCACGAGTGGCCACAGCTCGCCAAGCATCGCGGCGCGCGCAACCAGCACGACGAGTTCTTCGGCCCCTTCGCCTCCGCCGGCGCCGTCAACCGCACGATCTACACGCTGCAGCGCGCCTTCCCGCTGCGGTCCTGCGCGGATTCGATCTTCGTCAACCGCACCCGGCCCTGCCTGCAGTACCAGATCAAGCGCTGCACGGCGCCTTGTGTCGGCCGCATCGACCGCGAGGACTACGACGCGCTGGTCGGCGAGGTGCGCGATTTCCTCGCCGGCCGCACCCGCCAGGTCCAGGAGACGCTCGCCAAACGCATGGAGGACGCCAGCGACGCGCTGGAGTTCGAGAAGGCCGCGATCTACCGCGACCGCATCCGGGCGCTGACCGCCATCCAGTCGCACCAGTCGGTCGAGATCGCGGGCATAGCGGAAGCCGACGTGTTCGCGGCGTTCGCCGAAGGTGGTCAGATCTGCGTCCAGGTGTTCTTCGTGCGGGCGGGCCAGAATCTCGGCAACCGCGCCTATTTCCCCAGCCACGGACGCGAATTGTCGGTCGCCGAGGTGCTGGGCGCCTTCGTTGGCCAGTTCTACAGCGGCCGGCCCGCACCCAGCGAAATCCTCGTCAGCGAGCCGATCCCCGAGACCGACGTGCTCGAAGCCGCCCTCGCGCTGGGGGCGGGCGGACGCGGCGTCGAGATCAGGCAGCCCCAGCGTGGACCGCGTCGCGACCTGATGGACCACGCCGTCGCCAATGCCCGCGAGGCACTGGGGCGGCGGGTGGCGGAAAGCGGCTCGCAGCGCCGGTTGCTGGAAGGCGTGGCGCGCGTGTTCGGACTCGAGGCGCCACCCGACCGCATCGAGGTCTACGACAACAGCCACATCCAGGGCAGCGACGCGGTCGGCGGCATGATCGTGGCCGGCCCCGAAGGCTTCATGAAGAACGCCTACCGCAAGTTCAACATCCGCACCGCCGCCAAGCCCGGCGAGGAGTCGGTGGCGGGCCAGTCGATCACCGCGGGCGACGATTACGGCATGATGCGCGAGGTCCTGACGCGCCGCTTCCAGCGCGCCCTGAAAGAGGATCCGGAACGCGACAAGGGCCAGTGGCCCGACCTCGTGCTGATCGATGGTGGTGCCGGCCAATTGACGCAGGCCCTGACCGTGTTCGAAGAGCTCGGCATCGAGGACGTGGCGCTGGTGTCGATCGCCAAGGGCGAGGACCGCGACGCCGGCCGCGAGCGGTTTTTCATGCCAAACCGCGCCTCCTTCGCGCTCGAACCGCGCGATCCCGTGCTCTATTTCCTGCAGCGCCTGCGCGACGAGGCGCACCGCTTCGCCATCGGCACCCACCGCGCCCGCCGCTCGATCGGCCTCGTCACCTCCGCGCTGGACGAGATCGCCGGCATTGGTGCTGCTCGCAAACGCGGCCTGCTCAATCATTTCGGCTCCGCCCGCGCCGTCGGCGCCGCCGCGCTGGAGGATCTGGAGGCGGCACCCGGCGTTTCCAAAGCGCTGGCGCGGAAAATCCATGACCATTTCCGCGGCGGCGGCTAATGTCGTCCCGCGCCATGCCGTTCAACCTGCCCAACCTGCTGACGCTGTCGCGCATCGCCGCGATTCCCATTGTCGTGACCTGTTTCTGGCTCGATCAGTGGCTGGGCCGCGATCTCGCGCAGTGGACGGCCATGGTCGTGTTCGTGGTCGCCAGCGTGACGGACTATCTCGACGGCTGGCTGGCCCGCCGCTGGCAGATGATCTCGCGGCTGGGCCGCTTTCTCGATCCGATCGCCGACAAGCTGCTGGTCGCTTCCGTCCTGCTGATGCTGTGTGGCTTCGGCACGCTGCGCGGGTTGCACGTGCTGGCTGCCCTGATCATCCTCTGCCGCGAGATACTGGTCTCGGGTTTGCGCGAATTCCTCGCCGAACTGCGGGTGGGTCTGCCGGTCAGCAACCTGGCGAAGTGGAAGACCGGCATCCAGATGACGTCGCTGGCGGTGTTGCTGGTCGGCGAGGCGGGACCGAAAGGCTTTCCGACCATGGAAATCGGTCTGGTCCTGCTGTGGGCGGCGGCTCTGCTGACCCTGATCACCGGCTACGACTATCTGCGCACCGGCCTCCAACACATGCGCGAGCACGAACCGCCCGCCGCGCCGGTCGTCGCCAAGCGCGACGCCGCGACCTGAGCCACGGGAGAGCGTCGTGAAGGTCAGGTACTTCGCCTGGATTCGCCAGAAGGTCGGCGTCGCCGAGGAAGAGGTGTCGCCGCCCGCCGACGTGCGCACCATCCAGGATCTGCTGGACTGGCTGGCCCGCACAAGCCCGCGTCACGCCGAGGCCTTCTCGGAAGCCAAGGTGTTCGGCGCAGCCCTCGACCAGGCGATCATGCCGCTCGACACGCCCATCGGTGCCGCCCGCGAGGTCGCGTTCTTCCCGCCCTTCACCGGCGGACTCTGACCATGGTGGTGCGCGTCCAGGTTGAGGATTTCGACGTCGGCGGCGAGCTCGACGCCATCGCGAGGGGCAATCCGAGGATCGGCGCGATCACCAGCTTCGTCGGCCTCGTGCGCGACATGCACGTGAAGGAAGGCTACCACCGCGACGCGGTGAAGGCGCTGACGCTGGAGCACTGGCCCGGCGTCACCGACAAGGCGCTGGCCGACATCGAGGCCGAAGCCCATCGCCGCTGGTCGCTCGACGCCAGCCTGATCGTTCACCGTTACGGCAGGCTCGAACCGGGCGAGCGCATCGTGCTGGTGGTCGCCGCCTCGCCTCACCGCGACGACGCCTTCGACGCCTGCCGCTTCCTGATCGACTGGCTCAAAACGAAGGCGCCGTTCTGGAAGGTCGAGGACACGCCCTCGGGCGAGAAATGGGTCGCCGCGCACGGCGACGACGATGCCGCAGCGAAGAAGTGGGAGCCGTGAGGCGGTAGCGATACCGGGGTCTCCGCCGAGTTCGCGCAGGAGTGTCCGGGGGAAATCGTCGATTGCCTTCGAGGTTTCGCGACTCGAGCGCCTTCTGGCATGCGGCGGAGGAGCCGTCACGAGGCAAGAAATTGTGCTTCCGCAACGGTTTTCCCTTCTCCCCTCGAAGGTCAGGGGCCGCAAGCGGCCCCGAGGGAGAAGGTGCCCGAAAGGCGGATGAGGGGCTTCGCCGCGCCGCCACGCCTGCGTCTATTCTGGCGCGGAGTGCCGCTTTCGAGGTCGCGAAGCCCCTCATCCGGCGCTGCGCGCCACCTTCGCCCCTCATTCGAGGGGAGAAGGAAAAGTTGCAGCGGCACCGGGATTTTTCAGGCGGCCACGCCGGCCGACCACGGACCAGCGGACGCGCTCGCCGCGCGGTCTTGAAAGTAGTCGACGATTTTCCCCGGAGAGCCCTGCATTTTGCAGGAAGGCACGAAGTCAACGCGCGCAACGGTCGGCGCACCGCGTGATGCGCGAAACCAATGTCATCCCGAGCGCCGCGAGGGATATTTTCTTTTCGTTCTCGCCTGTTTCTTGGGTGATTGGTGCCGTGCCAGGCCGCGCGCCAGCGTTCGACGCGCGGCGAGGGTAAGGTGCTCACGCCTCGGCTTCGAGGTAGCCCGACTCGCCGAAGCCTTCGCAGTCAGCCTCGCGCACCAACGCGGGGAAGTCCGCCATCAGCGCCTGGCCGACCGGCCCGACCTGGAAGCGGTGCGCGTCGATCGAGTTGACCGGCGCGATCTCGGCCGCCGTGCCGCACAGGAACACCTCGCTGGCGCGTTTCAGATCGTCGGGCCAGACCGACCGCTCCTCGACCGTCCAGCCGCGACGGCGGGCCAGACCCATCACGGCACGCCGCGTGATGCCGTCGAGGAAATTGTCGGGGGTGGGCGTGACGATGGCGCCGTCGATCACGAGGAAGATGTTGGCGCCGGTCGATTCGGCGATGCGGCCTTTCCAGTCCAGCATCAGCGCGTCGTCGAAGCCGGCGTCGAGCGCGCGGTCCTTCTCCAGGCCGGCGATGATGTAGAGGCCGGCGGCCTTGGCGCCGCCGGGTGCGGATTCGGGACCGGGGCGGCGGTATTGCGCCATGGTCAGGCGGATGCCGCTGGCGCTGGCCTCGACGGACAGGCGCTGGCCGCGCGCCCATGGCGCGATGGCGAGATGCACCGTCGTTCCCTTGGCCGAGACACCCAGCACTTCGGAGCCGCGCCAGGCGATCGGGCGCACGTAACCGGCTTGCAGGTTGTTGGCCTTCACGACGGCGCGGGTCGCCTCGTCGATCTGTTGGCGGGTCCACGGCACTTCGTAGCCAAGCAGACGGGCCGAGCGGCGCAGGCGCGCGCTGTGGGCGGCGAGACGGAACACGCGACCCTCGTAGATGCGCTCGCCCTCGAACACGGCCGAACCGTAGTGCAAGGCATGCGTGAGCACGTGCAGCTTCACTTCGCGCCACGGTTTGAGCGCGCCATCGATCCAGATGAAGCCGTCCAGATCGTCCATCGTATCGGTCATTGCCGCATCTCCTGCTCTATCTTGATCAAAGTGTCGCCATGGACTCCTTGATCGCAATATCAGGACGATATGTCAGTAAATATGACTATGTCAATAATCCTGTCTTACTTTCATCGACAGCCAGACGTCCCAACGAAAACGGGACCCCGCAGGGTCCCGTGTCCGGTTCGTCGACAGCGACAAGACGTTATTCGGCGGCGGCCTTCTTCGGCTGCACGGCGGCTTCGAAATCCGCGATCAGGGTGCGGCAGATTTCGCCCGGCGTGAACTTGTAGGGACCGATCTCGCCGATCGGCGTCACTTCGGCGGCGGTGCCGGTGAGGAACGCCTCGGTGGCGTTGGCCATCTCTTCGGGGAAGATCGTCCGTTCGACGACCTTGAGCTGGCGCTTCTTCGCGAGGCCAATCACGAACTGGCGCGTGATGCCGTCGAGGAAGCAATCAGGCTTGGGCGTGTGCAGCTCGCCGCCGATGACGAAGAACACGTTGGCGCCGGTCGCCTCGGCGATCTGGCCGCGATAGTCCAGCATCAGCGCGTCGTCGAAGCCGTTCTGCTCGGCCTTGTGCTTGCTCAGCGTGCAGATCATGTAGAGGCCCGCTGCCTTGGACGAGACCGGCGCCGTCTCGGGCGAGGGCCGGCGCCAGTCGGCCATCGCAAGACGGATGCCCTTCATGCGGGCTTCCATCGAATAGTAGGACGGCCACACCCAGGTCGCGATGGCGACGTGGATGCGGTTCTGCTGCGCCGACACGCCCATCATCTCGCTGCCGCGCCACGCCACGGGGCGAACATAGCCATCGACGATGTTGTTGGCCTTCACGACCTGGCGGCTGGCCTCGTCGATCTCCTCGATGCCGTAAGGCAGCTTGAAGCCCAGAATCTCCGCGGAGCGCGCCAGGCGCGTGGTGTGGGCGGTGAGCTGGAAAATCTCCCCACCGTAGACGCGCTCGCCCTCGAACACGCAGCTGGCGTAGTGCAGGCCATGGGTGAGGACGTGTGCCTGCACCGAGCGCCAGGGAACCAGTTTGCCGTCGGACCAGATCTGGCCGTCGCGGTCGTCGAACGGAAGCACGGACATGGTTGGTCTCGTCTCGTGTATTGAAATTTTGTGTCCTGGATGGACTCGACTCGGGTAACAGCGGCCCCGAAACGAGTCAAGAGCATGACAGCACAGGGTAAAAATCCCGTTTCGGTCCTTTCCCGGATCGGCCCCATCGGCTAGGTGTCGGGGGTGATCGCCGCCGCTTCCGGAGCCCCGATGCCAGACGTTTCCGCGCCCGCCCTGCCGTTGCCGTCGTTCGTGCGCGACGAGGATCTCCGCCGCAGCATCGAGCTGCTGTTCTTCGCCTACCGCGATTTCACCGGCGAAGCCGACCAGAAGCTGGTCGCGGTTGGTTTCGGCCGTGCCCATCACCGCGCGGTCTATTTCATCGGCCGCAACCGCAACATCACGGTCGGCGGCCTGCTGCGCATCCTGAAAATCACCAAGCAGTCGCTGTCGCGCGTCCTGCGCGAACTGATCGACGGCGACTTCGTCGTCCAGGAGACCGGCGCTCGCGACCGCAGACAACGCCTGCTGGCGCTGACGCCGCGCGGCGAGGGCCTCGAAAGCGAACTGACGGCCCTGCAGCGCGCCCGCTTCGCGCGCGCTTTCGACGAGGCGGGACCCAAGGCCATGCAGGGTTTCCATCGCGTCATGCTGGGCATGCTCGATCCCGATCAGCGCCCCGAGATCGAACGCCAGATCGGCGTGCGGCGCTAGCGGACCGATCGCGACCATGGACCGGCCGCACATCCTCGTGGTCGACGACGACCAGCGGCTGCGCGAGTTGCTGAAATCCTTCCTGACGCGCCAGAACTTCCGGGTCACCGCGGCGGGAGATGCCGCGGAGGCGCGCGAACGGCTCGACACGATGGATTTCGACCTGATGGTGCTCGACGTGATGATGCCCGGCCAGACCGGCATCGAGTTTGCCGCCGAGTTGCGCGCGCGCGACCACGCCATTCCGATCCTGATGCTGACCGCGATGGGCGAGCCGCGCGATCGCGTGGCCGGGTTCGAGAGCGGCGTCGACGACTATCTCGGCAAGCCCTTCGAGCCGCGCGAGCTGGTCTTGCGCATCCAGAGCATCCTGCGCCGCGTCCAGGCGCCGCCGCCCGCGGCGCTGCCGACCGACGCGGTGGTGACGATGGGCGCACTGCGCTTCGATTCCGGCGCCGGCGAGCTGACCGAGGCCGGCGGCGGCCGCGTGCGCCTGACCGACGCCGAGGTGGCGTTGCTGCGGGCACTGGCGGCCCGGCCCGGCCAGACGGTCGATCGCGAGACCCTGATCCGTCTGCTCGGCGGCGA
The DNA here is from genome assembly GCA_945878895.1 of Caenispirillum bisanense. Classification (GTDB taxonomy): domain Bacteria; phylum Pseudomonadota; class Alphaproteobacteria; order Reyranellales; family Reyranellaceae; genus CAMDVZ01. The sequence continues at coordinate 10,756 of CAMDVZ010000069.1, forward strand.
CGTCAACGCCCGCACGATCGACGTGCAAGTGACGCGGCTTCGGCGCAAGATCGAGCCCGACCCGAAATTCCCGCGCTACCTCCAGACCTTGCGCGGGGCAGGCTACCGGTTGGTGGGCGAATGACGATCGGCGAGACCACGCCGCGTCGCCCGGCGCGGACGGGCCGTCCGTGGCTGGGACGCTGGTTGCGCCGCCTGCATCCGCAGCGGCTGGCGCTGCGCCTGTATCCGCGCACGCTCTACGCGCGGGCCACGCTGGCCATCGTCGTGCCGATGCTGCTGCTGCAGATGCTGACGACATGGCTGTTCTACGACCGCCTGTGGGATGGCGTCACCGGCATCATGGCGCGCACCCTGGTCGGCGACATCAAGCTGATCATCGCCGCCCACGAAGACCGCGAGCATCCCGAGCGCTATGACTGGATCGTGCGCCGCGCCGCCGCCGACATGGATCTCACGGTTGCCTACTGGAAGGACGAACGCATCCCGCCACAGCCCGCGGCGCGCCGGTTCGACATCGTCCAGCGGGAACTCGGCTGGACCCTGTACCGGGATCTCAATCGCCCCTCCTACATCGACCTGCGCTCGGAAGGCACGCGCGTGCTGGTGACGGTGCAGCTCGACGAGGGCGTGCTCTACGTCAACGCGCCGCTGTCGCGTCTCTACACCGGCAGCAGCTGGTACTTCGTCGTCGCCACCGTCGGTTCGGCGCTGGTGCTGTTCGGCCTGTCGATCCTGTTCATCCGGCACGAGCTGCGGCCGATCCGCCGGCTGGCCGGCATCGCGGACATGCTGGGCAAGGGTCGCGACGTGCCCGACATCCACCCCGAAGGGGCGCTCGAGGCGCGTCGCGCCGCGAGCGCGTTCCTCACCATGCGCGACCGCATCCGCCGCCAGGTCGAGCAACGCACCGACATGCTCTCGGGCGTCAGCCACGATCTGCGCACGCCGCTCACCCGCATGAAGCTTGGCCTCGCCATGATGGAGGAGGGTCCGGAGCGGCGCGAGCTGGAGGCCGACGTCGAGGCGATGGCGCACATGATCGATGGCTACCTTGCCTTCGCCCGCGGCGAAGGCGACGAGGAGGCCGTCCGCACCGATCTGGCGGCGTTGCTGGAGAGCGTCTGCGCCGATGCCCGCCGCGAGGGCCGCGACGTCGCGATGTCGTTCGAGGGCGAGCCGCACGCCATCGTGCGGCGCATGGCGATCCGGCGCGGGGTCGAGAACCTCGTCGCCAACGCCCTGCGGCATGGTCACCACGTCGAGCTGCGCGGTCGCCGGGACGGGCCGGTGATCGACCTCACCGTCGACGACGACGGGCCGGGCATCCCCACCAACCGGCGCGACGAGGTGTTTCGCCCGTTCTTCCGCCTCGATTCCTCGCGCAACGCGCGGACCGGCGGGGTTGGTCTCGGTCTTACCATCGCCCGCGACGTGGCGCGCGCGCATGGCGGCGACATCATTCTCGAGACCTCGCCGCTGGGCGGCCTGCGCGCGCATCTGCGCCTGCCGGTTTGATGCCGGGCGGCTCGGCGATGGATATCGAGACCCGGATCGCCGCCCTGCCGTGCTGGCGTGGCCCGGTGACGCTCGAGCCGCTTGCCGGCGGCATGACCAACCGCAACCTGCTGGCGCGGGCGGGCGGCGAGCGCTTCGTGGTGCGGCTGGGCGAGGACATTCCCGTCCACGGCGTGATGCGTTTCAACGAACTGGCCGCCAGCCGCGCCGCCCATGCCGCGGGCCTGTCGCCCGAGGTGGTGCATGCCGAACCCGGCCTGATGGTGCTGCGCTTCGTCGCGGGCACGACGCTGACATCGGCCATGGTCCGTGAACCCGCCCGCCTGCCGGGACTGGTCGACATCGTGCGCCGCTGTCATCGCGAGATACCGCGCCATCTGCGCGGGCCGGTGTTGTCGTTCAACGTCTTTCACGTCGCGCGTGACTACATCGCGACGTTGCGCGCGACCGGCCGGTACGATTCCGTCGGACTGGACGCCGACGCCCGGCGCGCGGCCGAGCTGGAACGTCGCGTCGGTCCGATCGACCTGGTGTTCGGCCACAACGATCTGCTGGCCGCGAACCTGATCGACGATGGCGCGCGACTATGGCTGATCGACTGGGACTACGCCGGTTTCAATTCGCCGTTGTTCGATCTCGGCGGCCTCGCCTCCAACAACGGCTTCGACGAGGACCACCAGCGCGCCATGCTGGCGCTCTACTTCGGCGCCCCGGCGGACGACGCACTGCGCCGCCGCTACCGCGCCATGACCTGCGCCTCGCTGCTGCGCGAGACGCTGTGGAGCATGGTGTCGGAAGCCACGTCCACGGTGGCCGGCGTCGACTTCGCCGCCTACACCGCCGACAACCGCGCCCGCTTCGAGACCGCGTGGGCGTCGCTCGATCCCTAGGCCGCGAACGACTACCCCTTCTTCGGCGTGTACTGCCCGCCGGCCGAGGCGGCGCGGACTTCGGCGGCGTTGGTCGCCTTGCGCAGCAGGGCGAGCTTGTGCGCTTCGTCGTCGAGCGTGGCGCGGGCGTTCTTCAGAACCGCGGGGGCGTGGATGGCGGGGAACTTCACCGCGCCATTCTCGTCCATGTGGATCAGCTCGCCCGGCGCCACGTCCATGCCGCCGACCGAGACCGGCACGTTGACGGCCTGCACCGCCATCTCGCCGTGGCCGGCGGTGACGCCGCCCAGCAACAGCTGGAAGTCCAGGCGCCGGATGGCGTCGACGTCGCGCGAGGGGCCGTTCGAGAGCATGCCGATGCAGCCGACCGCCTTCATCGAGGTGACCATGATCTCGCCCGCGAGACCCGCCTTGGCCATCAGTTCGGTCGGCCATTTCTGCTGGATGACGAGGATGGTCGGCTTCTTAATGGCGTCGAGGGCGTCGATCACGTCCATGAAGGACAGCCGGCCCTGGAAATTGGGGTCGGGCAGGCCATAGACGCAGGTCACCGCGTAGCCGATCCGGGGTCCCATGTCGGGATAGATGCAGCGGATCGAGGTGTCGGTGTACCAGTTCTCGGTCCACGGATTGTAGAGGCCCAGGCACAGCGGGTTCTTCGGATAGGTCGCGACCACGTTGGTGATGGTCGGCGTGTCGATCTTGCGCAGCTCCGCGAACAGCGCGTCTTCGGACGTTTTCGGCATGGCTGGAAAATCCCCGTGATGGCGCCCGCGCGGGCAAGCCGGTGGTCGATGGAGACGAAGCTAGCCGGTCGCGCGGCGCGAGGCCAGCACGCGACTCCGGCGCGGCGCTATCCGACCAGCTTGCCAACGACCCGGGCGGTGTAGTCGACCAGCGGAATGATGCGGGCATAGTTCATGCGGGCGGGGCCGAGCACGGCGATGGCGCCGACGATGCGCTGGCGTTCGCCGCGCAGGGGCGCCACCACGATCGAACAGCCGGCGTTGGCGAACAGCGGATTGTCCGCCCCGATGAAGATGCGCACGCCTTCGGCGTCGCCGGCGGCGCCCAGCAGCCGCATGAAATTCTCGCCCCGCTCCAGCGCCTCGAACAGGCCGCGGATGCGTTCGAGGTCGCCGAGCGCCGTGACGTCCTCCAGCAAGCGGGCCTGGCCGCGCACGATCAGGGCGCCGCCGCCCTCGCCGCTCCACGTCGCGAGGCCCGCCTCCACTACGCGCTGGGTGAGCGCGTCGAGCTCGGCGCGTCGTTCGCGCAGCTCCAGTTCGATCGCCAGTCGCGCTTCCTCGAAGGTGCGGCCGGCCAGGCGGGCATTGAGGTAGTTGCCGGCCTCGATCAACGCCGATACCGGCAGACCGAGCGGCAGTTCGATGACGCGGTTTTCGACCGTGCCGTTGCTCGCCACCAGAACGACGAGCGCGCGACCGGGCCCCAGCGGCACGAACTCGATATGCTTGAGCGACTGGTCGGTCTTGGGCGCGACCACCACGCTGGCGCAGCGCGACAGGCCCGACAGCAAGGTACCGGCCTGCTCCATGACCTCCTGCACCGAGCGGCCGATGGCGGCGCAACGGCTCTCGATGTTGCCGCGGTCGTCCTCGTTGAGGGCACCGAACTCGAGCAGGCCATCGACGAACAGGCGCAGCCCCGCTTCGGTCGGTACCCGGCCGGCCGAAGTGTGCGGCGCGTAGAGCAGGCCCGATTCCTGGAGGTCGGCCATCACGTTGCGGATGGTCGCGGGCGACAGCTGGGCGGTCAGGCGGCGCGTCAGGGTGCGCGAGCCGACCGGTTCGCCGGTCTCGACATAGGCTTCCACGAGATGGCGGAAAATCTCGCGGGCGCGGTCGTTGAGCTCGGCGATCGGCGGCGCACCGGCCACCAGCGGTCGCCCGAAGTCGGCTCGGGCGGTGGCGAGGCGCAGCGGGTCGAGCGGGACGATCCGGTTCACGGGCGGCCCTTTCATGGAACGGGCGGGAACCTTAGGGATGCAGCGCGGCAGCGTCAACGCGGCGTCTGGATTCGCCGGCGCCGCGGGACTAGCAGCCTGTCGGACTTAAAGCATCGTGGGGGATGGTCGGGGATTCCCACGGGAATCGCGTCCGTATAGAATCGTGGGACGGCTTTGGGAAGGAGCGCCCCGCGATGAGCAACTTCCGCCCGACGGACCGCGAGACCAGCTATCTG